>CAYQYM010000498.1:0-1500 GCA_964421715.1 uncultured Acidipila sp. | reverse complement strand
GGCCACCGCTCCTTCCAGCAGCGACAAACCGGCCTGCGACGCGGTGGTGACCTTCACCGCTCCCAAGCCCGCCCACGTATTCGCCCTGCCGGACGAGGTCGCCGTGGCGGTCGCTCCCATCGGCAGCCCGCCGGAGGCAATCGCCTCCCGGCAGAATCTGGAAGTCATCACCGTCCGTGACTTTCCTGAAGGTTTCTTTCATCGCGATGCGGACGCCAACAAAGGTCGCTTCGGTCATGTCCTGGTCATCGGCGGCTCGCTGGGCAAGGCGGGCGCGGCCGCCCTGGCAGGCATGGCCGCCGTCCATGTGGGCGCTGGGCTCACCACCGTGGCCACCGCGAAGGCCATCCTGCCCACGGTGGCCGGCTTTTCGCCGGTGCTGATGACCGAGCCCCTGGTCGAGACCGACGCCGGCAGCATCGCGCTCGCCGCCCTCGACTACGGCCGTCTGGACGCCATCCTGAAGGGGAAGACGGTTATCGCTCTCGGCCCCGGTCTCTCGCGGCATCCCGACACGGCCCAGTTCGTGCGCGCCGTGGTCGAGCGCTACGACCTGCCCTTGGTGCTCGATGCCGACGGCCTGAACGCGTTCGAGGGCTGCGCGGATAAGCTGGACGGCAGGAAGCGCCCCCTGGTCCTTACTCCACACCCCGGCGAGATGGCAAGGCTCACCGGCAAGACAGTCGCGGCGATTCAGAACGACCGCATCGGCGCCGCTCGGCGCTTCGCCGCCGAGCACCACTGCATTCTAGTGCTGAAGGGTCACCGCACCGTGGTGGCCGAGCCCAGCGGGACTGCCTGGATCAATCCCACCGGCAATCCTGGCATGGCCAGCGGCGGCACCGGCGACGTGCTGACCGGGATGATCGCGGCCTGCATCGCTCAACATCCGGCCGATGCGGTGCGTGCCACGGGCGCCGCGGTCTATCTACACGGGCTGGCAGGAGACGATGTAGCTGAGGTATTCGGCGGGCCTGCCGTCCCGGCCAGCGAGGTCATCGAGTTCATCCGTGGAGCATTCGCGCTCGGCCAGACGCTCTCGGAATCCAAGCTCGCCTATGTGAGATTCGCGGGTCCGCGGCTGCGAGCACGTCTTTGCTGATGGTGAAAACATATACCACCCACTCCGCTGCGGAGACCGTCGCCCTGGGCCGCCGCCTGGCGGTGCAGCTCCGTCCTCCGCGCCTGGTGCTGGTGCGCGGCGAGCTGGGGGCAGGGAAGACCACGCTTATCAAGGGCATCGCCGAGGGCTTTGGCGCCGCCCGCCGGGACGACGTCACCAGCCCCAGCTTCACCCTGGTGCACGAGTACTGCTCGCCCAAGGTCAACGTCTACCACGTGGACCTCTACCGCGTGGACACGCAGCGGGAACTGGACACCCTGGGCCTGGACGACCTCTTCGCCGAAAACTCCGTGCTGCTCATCGAGTGGGGAGAGAAGTTCGAGGGCTTCCGTCGCGAGCGCGACGTGGAGATCGCCCTGGAGCGCACTGGCGAGAAC
>CAYQYM010000497.1:0-1510 GCA_964421715.1 uncultured Acidipila sp. | reverse complement strand
GTCCACACCGCCTGCCAGGCAAATAGGTTGAAGGCGCCGGTCTCCTGCAGCGGAATGGGGAGGTGCGTCAGCCGCACTACCCAGCCGTGCACCAGTTCGCGGAGGCCAAACTGCGCCAGCAGCCACACCAGCCCGCTCAGGGCCAGCAGCCAGCGCCACGCCAGCCGCAAAGCCGTAGTCAGCACCAACGGGGTCAGCAGCAGGAAGAGAACGTACATCGGCAGAATATCCAGCAGCGGCGGGCAATAGAGCAGCAGCATCGAGCCCACGACCGCCACTGCCGGGTGCGCCAGGTAGAAGTCCAGCAGGTTGTTGAGCGCCGCCCTATGCGTAGTTACGGCAACGGCCGCCGCTACTGTGAAGGCGAGGGCCAGCATCAGCAGGTGATAGCCATAGATCGTGAGCGCACGGCGCCAGAGCCGCAACCGCAGCCCGGCCGTGTCCTCCATCGCCTGGCGCAGGTAGACGCGGCTCACAAGCAGCGCACTCAGGAAGACGAAGCCCTCGGCGGATGAGATGAAACCAATGGGCTGGTTTACGAAGTCGCTGTAATGTGTCGGCAGATGCGTGATTGCCATCCAGACCAGGAACAATCCCCGCAAGGCGTCGAGCTCCGGCCGTCGTTCCAGCTTGGGAAGATGCATGCGTTTGAGCACTCTTTCAAGGGTGGCCCCGGCGGCCGCCACGCGACCGAAGGTGCGCCAAACCGGGCCGCCAGATGATTAGACACGATCGGCACGCAGGGGTTGCGAGCAGCAGCCCCAGGCCGCCGAATTGCGCAAGCAACTGTGAACGAGCGAGCTTCTGCCTTGGCGCTCCTGCTATATTCCTCCTCTGAGATCCTCCTAAGAGAGGTGGAATGGCAAAGACGCGCAGGCGTTTTCTTCGCGACAGCTCCCTTGGCGTGCTTGGCGCAGCCCTGGCCGGCACAGCCAACGCACAGGTGCCGCAATCCAGCCCAACGCCGGGCATGCCACCTGCCTTCGGCACGGCTCCCGCTGCCGGCCCCGAGGTCAGCGCGGACACCCTTCGTGAAGCGGAAAAGCTGGTCGAGGTAGAACTCTCTGCGAAGGACGTTGCCGAGGCCGCAGGCAACTGGCGTCAGTCCATGGCGCCTCTCTATGAGAGCCGCGTCGGCCCGCCCAGGAATGTCCTGATGTGTTCCTGGATCGCCTTGTTCACCTGATGCGTCCCTCACTCCAAACTGGATTTCCGGTTCCGAACAACTGGAACGCGGCACTGAATCATTTTTCTAACTGCGGGGCTCAGTTGACGAATCGCCGCATGCGCACGTTCATCACCAGGCCCAGCGCCAAAAACACAAAAGCGCTTGCCGATCCTCCGTAACTCATCAGCGGCAGGGGAATGCCGGTGACCGGCATGTATCCGATCACCATCGAAGCATTGACCAGGACGTGGAAGCCCAGAATCGCCGTGACTCCCATGACCACATACATCCCTGCACGATCTTTTGCTTTCTGCGCGTTGTCCACCAGCCGCAGAATTAAAC
>CAYQYM010000496.1:0-1519 GCA_964421715.1 uncultured Acidipila sp. | reverse complement strand
TGTGCGTGGGGTGCTGGGGGTTGTGGTCGTGGGAGCGGGCGTCGTAAAGGCGGGGTCGTCGGGCTCCGGGCTGGCAGCCGTCAACCCGCCGAAGCGGAACCACTCCAGGCAGGGGCGGTCCGGCGTGCTTGGTGAAGAGTCCGCCTGGCTGCTTCGACAGTTCTTCAGGGCGCGGCGCGGTGCAGAGCGTAGTGTGTGAGCCGCTGGCGGCGTGAGGGCGATGTATGGCCGATGCGACGCGCAAGCCCGAGCGTGTCTTCGAGCGCCTTGATCTGCGCGGTAACGGCGGGCTGGGTGAGGTGCAGCTCCTCTGCCGCGCGGCGAAAGTTGAGGGTTTCTCCGACAAGCCGGAAGACCTTGAGCCGAAAATTTTCCATTAGCGTATGACTCCTGTCTGGAAGCCCAAAGCCGCAAGGGCGAGCCGGTACTGGTACTGGGCGTTCGTGTTGCCGATCTGCGCATCGGTCTGCTGAAGCTGCGCCTGGCTCAGCTCGACGATGGAGCTCAAGCCCAGGTCATAGCGCGTTTGCGCGAGCTTGAGGCCGAGATTTGCCTGGTCGAGAAGCTGTGCCGTGACGGAGACACGCTGGTAGGCAGTGTTGGCCGCGAGCCATGCCGTGCGCACGTCGCGCACGATGCTGTTGCGCAGGTCGCGCGTGTTCTCGTCCGCAGCGCGGGCGCGCAGTGCAGCCTCCTTTGCCTGGGCCGAGTAGTGGAAGCCGTCGAAGATGGGCACGCTGAGGTTGACGCCAATCGCGCCCCACCAGTTCTCGGTGAAGTACTGGTCAGGGCGAACGGGCACGGTGCCTGTTGTGCCGAGCGCGCTGATGCTGGGCAGCAGCTGATCTTTTTGGGCTATGGCGAACTTGTGCGCCGACTGCTGGTTATAGGTGAGCGACTGCAGGTCGGGCCGCTGCGCAAGTGCCTGCTGGATCAGCGAATTCGCATCCGGGGGCGGGGGTTGGAGTGCGGAGCTCACGTCCACGAGCCGGTAATTGAGATCGCGATCCAGTCCGAGCACCGCATCGAGCGCGGCCATGCTGGATTCGGCATTGCTCTGGGCGTCGAGCAGCAGCAGCTTCGCCTGCGACAGGTTCACATCAGCGAAGCTGAGGTCGAGCGTGGAGCGCAGGTTGTTTTTCGTGAGCTGGCTGACCTGGTTCTCCGTCTCCTGGCGCGTGCGGACCGTTTGCTGGGCGACGCGCAGCAGCGCCTGCGCCTGCAGCGTGTTGTAGAAGGCCTGGTCGGCCAGCAGCACGATGTCTTCGCGGGTGGCCAGCGCGTTGGCGTCCTGCGCCTTCTGCTGCAGCTTCTGAGAGGCGACCAGGTTGTGGGTGCGGCCGAAGTCCGTAAGCAGCTGGGAGAAGTTGACGCCCGCGCCGGCGTGCTCAAAGAGCCTTGACGCGGTGAGCGAGCCGGAGGAGATGCGCGATGCCTCCTCCGCTGTTTGCGCCGTGATGGCGCCGTTGAGCTGCGGCAGCTCCGCGGAGCGGGTTTCGCGCACGACCTGGCGCTGCGC
>CAYQYM010000495.1:0-1526 GCA_964421715.1 uncultured Acidipila sp. | reverse complement strand
TTTTGGCAGGGAGTACGAGGGGCGCAAGCTGGGCGAGCTTGACCTGGTCGGCGTTTCTACTACGCAGGATGGTCACTACCTCATCCTCTCCATCGCGCATGGGGTTCCCGCCACGCGCAACGACTACCTCGTGCGCGACCTGCGCCGGGCGAACGCACCGCTGGAAAAGCTCGTCTATGGCGTCGAGGCACACTCCTATCTCAGCGAGGCAAACGATCGCTTCTTCCTGCTTACGAACTACAACGCAGCCAACAGCCGCATCGTCGAAGTGAAGCCGGGCACGGCCGCAGCGGAGTGGAAGACCGTAGTTCCCGAAGGCAAAGAGGTGATGGACGGATTCAGCATCGTGGGCGGAAAGCTCTTCGTGCATCGCCTGCATGACGTGAAGCCTGAGACGACGGCGTACAGCTTCGACGGAAAAGAGGCGGGCAGGCTGGCTTATCCCGGCATCGGCACCGGTTCAGGGCTGAGCGGCCGCGCCCAGGACATGGAGGGCTTTTACAGCTACCAGTCGTTTCCTGTGCCCCCGGCCATCTATCACTACAACCTGGCCACGGGACGCTCAGAGGTCTTCGCCCGGCCAAACGTGCCGTTCGATTCATCGCAGTACGAAGTGCGGCAGGTCTTCTACACGTCGAAGGATGGAACGCGCGTGCCCATGTTCATCGCCGGCAGAAAGGGCCTGAGGCAGGATGGCAAGGCGCGGCTGCTGATGACGGCCTATGGCGGTTTTGACGTTAGCCTTACACCCACCTTCAACCCGGGCTATGCCTGGTGGATGGAGCAGGGCGGCTTTGTAGCCATGCCCAACCTGCGCGGCGGCGGCGAGTATGGCGAGGCCTGGCATAAGGCCGGCATGTTTGAGAAGAAGCAGAACGTCTTCGACGACTTCTTCGCCGCAGCGCATTACCTCATCGACAACCACTACACCTCAACGCCCGGGCTGGCGATCACCGGCCGTTCGAACGGCGGCCTGCTGATGGGTGCGGCCATGACGCAGCACCCGGAGTTCTTCGGAGCCATCTGGTGCGGCTATCCGCTGCTGGACATGCTGCGCTATCAGAACTTTCTGTTTGGGCGCCTGTGGACGACTGAGTATGGCAGCGCCGAGAATGCCGCCGACTACGCCTGGCTCATCCGGTACTCGCCCTACCAGAATGTAAAGCCCGGCACAAAATTTCCGGCCATCATGTTCTGGTCAGGAGACAGTGACACGCGCGTTGCACCGCTGCACGCCCGCAAGATGACCGCGCTGGTGCAGTCTGCCAATGGCGGAAACCGCCCGGTGCTGCTGCACTACAGCACGCAGGGCGGCCACAGCGCCGGCGTCTCGCTCAAGCAGCTTGAACAGGACCGGGCAGACGAGCTTGCATTCCTCTTCAACGAGACAGAGTAAGCGATGGAGCATCGCCTGGCTGCTCGGGCTGGGCGTGCTCATCAGCTACTTCGACCGCGTAAACCTCTCCGTGTCGCACGAGGCGCTGCGGGCCAGCTTCGGCATGAACGACTTTGTCTTTGGGCTGCTC
>CAYQYM010000494.1:0-1531 GCA_964421715.1 uncultured Acidipila sp. | reverse complement strand
ACCCGGGCCAGCACATAGGCGCCCACTATCCGCTGCCCTTCCGCGTATCCCGCAATCGCGTCCGGCACATCCACGTCCACCCGGCGCGAAAGCAGCCAGCCGGTGCGTCCCAGTCCATCCCGCACCAGCCACCAGTCCTCCATGGGCGGCCCCTGCGGCGGCTCCGGCTCGGTCTCGTTCTTCCTGCCCGCGCTCTTCCTGCCTGCCACGGCGACTGGCTTCGGCGCAGGCGCCGCCTGTGCCGTGTCCGGCCTGGGCACTGACGTCCGCTTCAGCAACTGTAGCTTGTCGGCTTCCGGCAGCAGATAAAAGCGGTCGGTGTTTCGCCCCGGAGCGGCGTGCAAATAGAGGTCGTCGCGCACCACCCCGGTGGCCACTACCGGGTCCTTCCCATGCTCTTCGGCAAGCTTAGTGAACTGGTCACGCGCGGCCTGGTTGATGACTGAGTGCTCCTCGATCCAGCCCTCGCCTCCAGCCGCCGTCCTGACCTTTAAAAAGCGGCGCGCGTGCTCGTTCACCGTGAGCGCGTCCCCGTTCTTCACCTCGGCCACGCGGTTGGACACCGCGGCCACGCGATCACGCAAGAAGGTGTCTTTGGCGATGACGTAGACGGTCTCGGTCCTTGGCCTGGGCCGGAATCTGCCACAGCCAGAGACCAGCAGAAAAAGGGCCAGCAGGAGAGCAAGCTGCGTGCAGCGGGGCCGGACGGAAGCACAAAAGGGCAGTGACAGCATGGGGTATTCACTCCATTACACAACACCCAGTCCCCGGCCCGTGCCGGTTCTTGCGATTTCCGTGCGCAAGGGAACCCATTTCGTGAACTGACATGATTGCCGCCCCTGGCCTTCAGCAGGATGGCTTTCCGCCGGCACCCCCTGCACTGGTCCCGGCGAGGACTCTTCGCGTGGAGTTCCCGCTAGAACCCCATGATGTTGTAGCCCGAATCAACATAGATCGTCTCACCGGTGATACCGCTCGCCATCTCCGATGCCAGAAAAACAGCCGTGGTGCCCACCTCGGTCTGCTCCGTGTTGCGATGCAGCGGCGCGCGATCGGCATGCGCCTTCAGCATGTCTCCGAGGCCGCCGATACCGCGTGCGGCCAGTGTCTTGATGGGTCCGGCAGAAATGGCGTTTACGCGAATGTTTCTTCCGCCGAGGTCGGCCGCAAGATAGCGCACCGTGGCCTCCAACGCAGCCTTGGCCACGCCCATCACGTTGTACTTGGGCACTACCTTCTCCGCGCCGTAGTAAGTCAGCGTGATGATGCTTCCTCCACTCGGCATCAGGGGAGCAGCAGCCCGGCTCAGCGCAATCAGGGAATAGACGCTCACGTCATGCGCGATGCGAAAGCCCTCGCGCGAGGTCTGGAGAAAGTCATTTTTCAGCTCCTCGGCCGGAGCGTAGCCGATCGAGTGCACCAGTGCATGCAGACTGCCGTAGCGCTGCCGCAGGTGCGCAAAGGTATCTGCAATCTCCTCGTCCACCGAGACGTCGCACTGAAAGGCGTCTGCGCCCGGCAACTCCGAGAT
>CAYQYM010000493.1:0-1538 GCA_964421715.1 uncultured Acidipila sp. | reverse complement strand
GCCTTATCCCATCCTCTATGAGGATCCGTTTCGATGTGGCCAGCGAAGCCAGCGCGAACTCGCACACCCAGGTGCTGGCGCGGGTGGCGGTGCATACGCGCGAACGCAACTCAGCCTGTGAGAAGCAGTGGCTGGGTGACTCAGCCAGCGAATGCAGCAGGGCATGCTCGACTTGTTCGAGCGAGGCAGCGGTCACAAAGCACCGGTGCGGCGGAGCGCCATACCCGCGCAGCCGCTGTTGCGAGCAAAGCTCCATGAGAGTCGGAAGCATCGTCGCGGAGATGAGGCCGGTCTCGGCTCCCAGGTCATCAAGCGTCGCACCCTGAGCGCCCCGGCGCGCCACCCGCATGCGGAGCTGACCGCTCAAGTCTGTCTTGCGAACTGCGTCGAGCCAGACGGTGGTGTCTCGCCTCTTCACGCGCGGCGGGCAGAGCGTGTCGAGGATGCGACCGCCGCCTATGGTGATCGCCGGAGACGGTCTCCGCAGCACGAAGCGGTCACCGGGGAAGAGGAGTTGGGGCCGGTCGAGCTGCAGACGTGCGAGCGGTGCGATGTCTTCCGCTGCGGCTGACCCTGCGGGCGCATAAAGCAGCAGCGTGGCTCCGACGTCTCCCGCAAAGGCGTGCAGCCGCACTCGCGAGCGATGGTGCAGGGCGCCGGTGCCCGGCAAAAGCGAGAGCTCCACATCGATGACGCGCACTGCCGTCGCCGGGTTCTCCACGGTGAGCGCGTCGCCGCGCACCACCTCGGCGGGCTGTAACGAGGTTAGGTTGAGCGCCACGCGCGAGGGGCCGCTGGCGCTTTCCACGGGGTGGCCGTGCACCTGTATCCCCCGCACGCGCACCCTCCTGCCGCCCGGTTCGAGTACAAGCTGGCCGCCGCTGGCGATGGTGCCGGACTGCAGCGTTCCTGTGACGACCGTGCCGAAACCACGCATGGAGAACGCGCGGTCGGGGGGCAGCCGTAGCACCAGGCCCGACTGCGGGCGGGGCAGCGTCGCTGCGAGTTGCGCAAGAGCCTGCCGCAGGTGAGACAGACCGTAGCCCGTTCGGGCCGAGACGGGAAGGACCGGCGAGCTGCGTAGAAACGTTGCGCCGAGCTCTTCGGTGATCGACGATTGAACACTCCTGAGACGCTGCTCGTCCACCAGGTCGCATTTGGTGAGGAGGACAAGGCCGTGCCTGACACCAAGAAGCGAGCAGATGTCGAGGTGCTCGCGCGTCTGCGCCATCACGCCCTCATCCGCCGCAACCACCATCAGCACTGCTTCGATGCCACCGGCACCGGCCAGCATGTTGCGTACGAATGCGTGGTGGCCGGGCACGTCGATGAGGCTGACGTGCAGCGGGCCTTGCTGCGTTTGAAGCTGAAGCGCGGCAAATCCGATGTCGATGGTTATGCCGCGCCGCTTCTCCTCAGGCAGGCGGTCTGTATCCGTGCCTGTGAGCGCGTGAATGAGGGAAGTCTTGCCGTGATCTATGTGGCCAGCGAGGCCGAGGATGATACTGCGGCTCGACGGGACCGCGGACGTCTTGACT
>CAYQYM010000492.1:0-1545 GCA_964421715.1 uncultured Acidipila sp. | reverse complement strand
GAAGATCAGCGCCACGATGCCGGAGGCGATCATCAGCCAGCGCAGCAGCGTTTGGATGGGACCCTGACTGCCAAGCTCTTCGAGGACGTCCGTTGCCGTCATCGCTCGCTCCAACGGGCGCTGCGCATCCCGGCCGTGACCGGAGCCGCGAAGGACCGGAGCCAGCTTGCCAGCCGCATGTAGTCCTCGGTCACCGGGGAGCCGGCTGCATAGTCGACCACGGTCATGCCCTCGGCAAGCGCCTCGCTTACGGCGCTGCTGTGGCGAATGGTGAAGGGTAGCAAGCGGTCTCCAAGCTGCTGGCGGAGCACCTCGCGCACGTCCAGGTGCAGCGGCAAAGCGGAATCGAACTGGTTCAAGAGGTAGAGCGGACGGATCTCCGGATGGCCCTGAAAGAACGATTCGACGGCACGAATCGTGGCGACGGAGCTCATGTCCGCCATGATGGGCACCAGCACCGTTGGCTTGAGTGCGAATAGCCGACGCGCGAGCGCCACCGAACCGGTGACGACGTCGATCATGAGGCGGTGTGCGCCACGCGCATCCCGCATGAGATCGCGCACCAGCGCGGCACCGCCTGGGTCTTCCACGCGCGACAGATAGCTTTCTGCATCGAGGGTCACCATCTGCACCGGAGCCTCGGTCGGACTGCCGGAAAAGGTGCGGACCTGACCCGGCTGTCCGTTCACGCCGCCGTAGTAAAACGGCAGCAGCCCGTAGGCATTGGTGTCTGCCAGAAAGACGCGCTCACCGCGCGAGGCCAGGGCGCGGCCCAGTGTGGCTACGAGGCTGGTTTTACCGACGCCGCCGGCGAGCGAAAAGACGGCCAGCGACGGCGCAGCAACTGCACTACGGTGCTGATCGGGCTGCGCCGCTTCGTTCGGGTCGAAGATGCCCTTCAGCGCATACCAGCGCGACGCTACCTGCACATGCGTCCCCTGGAGGTCAGCGGCTGGAGGCTGTGGCTGCTGCAGGCTCGCCGGAGCCAGCCAGCTGGCGCAGTCCGCCTGGCCCTGCATGGGTTCAGACTGTGGCAGTGGCTCAGGCTGTGGCCTGGCGGCCGCATAGGTGTGCAGGGATGCCGGCATCGGCGCGGCGAGCGGCTGAATGGCGGCGTAGATCGACTGCGCCGCTATCGGCGGGCTGGGCATGACTAAACGGGCCGGCGCGACCGGCTGTTCGGCTGCAGGAGCGGGCACGGCTGATGCTGGCGGCTGGAGCTCCTGTTTCTGCGCGTCCTGCTGCTGGCTGCGGTGCCGTGCCTTGGCTCGCTCTTCCTGCCTGCCGCTCGAGAAATCGCGATACTTCGAACCATGCAGATTGGCCCACGAATAAAGGGTCGCGACGTCATCCTGTGGTTGTGATTCCGGCCATTTCTTGGCTTCAGTCATGGTGCAAATCTTTCCCTGGCAGCAACGAAGCTGTTGCGGACCGGCCCTGGGGCAGGCTCCACGTGGAGGATGTACATTCTGGGATATTGCGAAGCCAGACTAACGTTGGGGCAATGGCGGGAACAATAACACTCTTGGGCCATCCCCGCAGTTC
>CAYQYM010000491.1:0-1552 GCA_964421715.1 uncultured Acidipila sp. | reverse complement strand
GCTCCACACATGGGGCGGGCGGGCTGCTGGATTATCCGCACTACACGCGTCCGGCTGATTTTCTCGGGCACGCCGTGCCTGAGGTGCTTTCCAGCGGCAACCATGAGCTGATCCGCCGCTGGCGGCGCGAGCGAGCGCTGGAGAAGACGTGGCGCAACCGCCCGGACCTGCTCGAGGCCGTCAACCTGAGCCCGGAAGATCGCACCTTTCTCGATAAACTGAGCGGCGGGTAACGCAGCTGCGATCTGAACACGTGCCTAGCGCATGTTGTCGAGAATCGATCCGACGATGCCCCCGACCACGCCGCCCTCGGCAGCGCGGCGCGTCTCCCCTGCGGGCAGGTAAGGCAGCAGCGCATGCGCCAGCCGCGCGATGGGCAGCGTCTGCAGCCAGACGCGACCGGGCCCGGTCAGCGCGGCCAGAAAGATGCCATCGCCGCCGAAGATCTTGTTACGGATGCCGGGTACGGTCGTGATCTGGAACGATACGCTTGACAGAAACGCGCCCACGTGGCCCGGATGCACGCGCAGCATCTCGCCCGGCCCCAGGTCCTTCACCACCACCTCGCCTGAGAGCTCGAGCCACGCCGTGCCCTGTCCGCTGACCTTCTGCAGCAGGAAGCCATCGCCCCCAAATATGCCCGCACCGAGCGACTGCTGAAAGCCAACTCCGAGTTGCACCTGCGGCGTAGCGCACAGGAACCCGTGCCGGTGAACGAGGTACTCGTAGCCGCCGTCCACCTCAACGGGAACGATGTGGCCCGGCATCCTGGTGGCGAAGCCGACCTCTCCCGCGGCGCCAAAGGCCCGGTACTCTGACATGAAGAGCGAGCCGCCGCCGGCCACGCGCTTCAGCGCACCAAGCAGGCCGCCGCCGCCGGCCATCTGCGTGTGCGTGGTCATCTGGATGCTGGCCGACATCCACGAGAGCTCGCCGGCCTCCGAGATGATCGACTCGTTCGGTTCGAGCAGGAACTCGACCGCGGGAAGGGTCGTGCCAACGATGCGCGTCTGCATGCAACAGGTCTCCGGAGGGAAGTTTTAGCAGCGTCAGTTTTACCTTGGAAGCAGCGCGTCGGGCCAGAAGATTCCTGCTCTGGCCCAAACCACGTCATTCTGCTGAGGCACAAGCAGGATCATGCCGCGCAGCATGTGGACATGAACTCTGCGCCGCTCACAGGCGCAGCCAGTGCGTGCGGTGCCGTTCCTGTCCGGGAGCGGACACACGCCGTCCGCTTCCGGACAGCCGTCTGCGCGCATCGGCCCTTCAGGGTCGCAGGTTGTGACCTTCTTCCAGGGTAAGGATACGGTCTGCTGCGACTGCCTTGAAGGTCTGCACCGCGCCGCTGGGCCATCGAATCTTTAGCTCATCGACCTGAGTCGCGTCACCAAGGCCGAAGTGCAGCCTGGGGTCGTTTGACGAGGCAAAGCTGCCGCCGCGAAGCGCATCCTGCCGCAGCACTAACCCCCCGACACGCGCGGTGACCACGGCACCCAGCGCGTCACGAGATGACTTTGCACTACCGATGAGCTGCAACCCAAGCCAGTGGTGG
>CAYQYM010000490.1:0-1555 GCA_964421715.1 uncultured Acidipila sp. | reverse complement strand
CGCTGGTGCCCGCGCTCACGGTGCAGCAGGAGCTCGACCGCGGCGAGCTGGTCCGCATCGCCGTGCCGGATCTCACGGGCGAACGACACCTCAGGCTGCTCCACCGGAGGCAGGGCGCGCTCTCCCACGCCGCGCGAGCTTTTCTGCGTACGGCCCGCGACCTGGCCCGGGAGCGCCGTGCACCCTTCCACTACCGTTCCGAGGTCTAGCCTCGTCCAAGCGGGAGCGGCGCTGTGCCGGAGTTGAGCCGCGCAATGCAACCAAACCTGTCAACCGAGCCGGTGCAAACCGGCTGTGCAATCGGGCGCCGGCAGGTACAATGGCGAAATGGGACGCGCATGCCGCGGCCCGCTAAATTTATCAGCCCGAAAGGCGAAGCGCCTGCGGCGCTCATAAGCAGGCGAGAGGTCCACGAACGAATGAAGAATAAGGCGTTGTTTTTCGTGCTGCTGCCCTTCTTGGCAGTCGCTGCATTTGCCCAGGAGAGCCGGCAGGACGTCAGCCTCAGCGCAAGCGGATTGTTCATGCCCTACGTGGTGGGCAACACGGTCAAGGTAAATGCGACCATCGGGTTTGGAGCGCTGGTCAGCTACCGCTACATGCTCACGCCGCGCAGCGCACTTGAGGGTAATTACCAGTACGCGCAAGACAACTTCAAGTATCTGACCCCGATCAACAACATCCGCGTTCACAGCCGGGTGCAGGAGGTCTCCGGCGCCTACGTCTACAACTTCTCCTTCCGGAACTTCAACCCGTTTGCCGAAGTCGGTATCGGCGCTTATCTCTTTTCGCCGATCGCGGACACAAAGACCACCAATATCGACGCAAAGAAAACCACCAACATCGGCGTACTCTACGGGGCCGGTATCGCCTATGAACTAAGCCCGAGTTTTGACATCCGCATGCAATATCGCGGCATCGTGCTCAAGTCGCCTACCTTCGGCGACTCCCGCTTAAATACGACCCGGTACTTCAACCTGAATGATCCAACCATTGGCATCGCCTACCACTTCTAACGTGTAGCGATGGCTGGGCGCATTCCGGCATGGACCGTTCCTCTCGCTGCCGGTCCGTGCCGGCAGAGCTACACGTGCGTGGAGTAATTTTTCACAGGGCTCCGCCGCGACCCTGCTGAAAAATCCTCCGGGCTGAAGTTTTTGCAAAAGCCTACATAAGGATTGCGCTTGCACCACGCGTGGCACTTCCCATGTGTGGGGCACAGGTGCATCCCTGTTCAGGACAACAGCAGAAAGCCCTCACTTGGCAGTCACCAGCGGAGCCTCAACGGCCGCACGCGCCCGCCGACGCGCGTGCACCTGCCAGCCTGCCACCATCACCATGCCGCCCAGCATGGCCAGCAGCAGCAGCAGGGCAGGCCAGCCGTGCAACTGCTCGATGTCGTTATAAAGCAGAGCCAGGCCGACGAACACGAACACCACGTGCGCGCAGAAGACCTGCAGCGAAGCCTTACCCAGCGTGAGGAATGGCTCGCGCGCAATCACCTTGACCAGGTACTTCCTCAACCAGTAACAGACGATGGTGAAAGCCACCAGGT
>CAYQYM010000489.1:0-1576 GCA_964421715.1 uncultured Acidipila sp. | reverse complement strand
CCGCTCATCCATTGCACGGCCTGGTTGAGGGTCAACTCCATCGCGTGGCCTCCTTCTGAAGCGCGGCGCGGGCCACGGCGGCATCGTCAAAAGGCGCCGTACCTTCGCGCGTAATCTGCACCTTCTCGTGACCTTTTCCCGCCAGCAGCACAATGTCTCCGGGCCCGGCACTGGCAAGGGCGAGTGCAATTGCCTTTCGGCGATCCGGCTCAACGGTGTACGAAACCGGGTTGGCCGTGAGTCCGGGCAGAATGTCGGCGAGTATTGCCAGCGGGTCTTCGCTGCGCGGATTGTCCGAGGTGAGCACGACAAAGTCACTGCCCTCGCCCGCTATCTGCCCCATCCTGGGCCGCTTGGTGCGGTCGCGGTCTCCGCCGCAGCCAAAGAGTGTAATCACGCGCCCATTGTGCGATCTCACGAACTCGCGCGCAAGCTGGACGAGGTTGCGCAGCGCATCGTCGGTATGCGCGTAATCGACCACCACCGTGAAAGGCTGTCCTACATCGACGGTTTCAAAGCGCCCCGGGACACAGGCGAGCGCGGCCGCACCTGCTGCTACTTCGTCCACCGAGAGACCGCGCGCCAGTGCCGCTGCAGAGGCTGCCAGCAGGTTGTAAATGTTCACACGGCCGGTCAGCTTTGTATGGATCGGCACAGCACCTGACGGCGTGACCAGATGGAAAGACATTCCGTTCGCCCGCATATGAACAGACTCCGCGCGATACTCCCCTACATCCAGTCCGTAGGAGTGGATTTCGGCTCCGGCTTCGCGCGCGGCAAGGGCGAGCTCGGCCCCGTGCGCGTCGTCGATGTTGACAACGGCCACGCGCGGCGCCCTGCCGTTCGCCCCATCAAACAGGGCACGCTTGGCACGGAAATAATCCTCCATGGTGCGGTGAAAATCGAGGTGGTCGCGAGTGAGGTTGGTGAAGATGGCCACGTCAAAAGGCAAGCCAAAGACGCGCCCCTGCGCAAGCGCGTGCGAGGAAACCTCCATAACGCACTCACTCGCTGCTGCGGAGCGGCCTTCGGCCAGCAGCGCAAGCAGGTCGCGCGATTCAGGCGTAGTGTGAGGAGAGCTGCGCACCGCCCCTGCCACGTGGTATTCGATGGTGCCCACCAGGACCGTGGTGCGGCCAGCATGGTTCAGCATCGCATCCAGCAGGAAGGCAGTCGTTGTCTTGCCATTGGTGCCAGTCACGCCGCTCAGTGTCAGCGCACGTTCAGGGTGGTCAAAGAATGCCGCCGAGAGTCCGGCCAGAGCGCGCCGGCCATGACCAACAAGCGCGAGAGCGACTTCAGGATGTGCGACCTGTACCTCGTCAAACACGGCCGGCGAATCTGTAACAACAGCAGTTGCTTCTTTCCGGATTGCATCCATGACGTAACGGTTGCCGTCCGTGGTGCCGCCCTGCATGGCGACGAACAGCGAGCCCGCGGCGGCACGGCGGGAGTCGTACTCGACACCCGTGACCTCTACCACAGGCCCGGTGTGCCGGGCGCATTCGATCTCTGAAAACAGCTTTTCTGAGTTCATGCTTAAGAATTCCGTGGCACGGCCTGGAGGCGATTAGCC
>CAYQYM010000488.1:0-1579 GCA_964421715.1 uncultured Acidipila sp. | reverse complement strand
TGGTCCCGTCTCGTACGGCGGACTACCTTGCGGCCGCTCCGCGCGCCCTCATTCATCAGCGGTTGAATCTCCTCCTGCTTGATGCTCTTGTCGCCGCAGCGCTTGCCCACTTTCTTAACCGTGGTGGCCGCGCCGGCCAGGGCCAGCACCTCCGCCGCCACAAGGGCATCGTGCAGCAGCAGGTCCGCCGTCGCCACCAATCGGGCGGCTCTCACGGTCAAGAGGTCCGGGTCTCCCGGCCCTGCGCCCACCAGGTAAACGGGATTCAAACCGCGCCCTCGCTCGCCGCCAGGGCCACACTGCGCGCCGGGCAGTCCGCTGCGCGGCACACCTCGCGATGCGCCAGCTCATGCAGCAGCAGCTTGCGCGCTTCGCCCGGCGGATGGGCTAACAGGACCTCGCGCCGCAACTCACCCAGCGCCGCCAGCCACGGACCCAGGTCCGCCGGAAGCTGCGCCTCCAGCTCGCGCCGCAGCCGCTGCGCCAGCGCGGGGCTCTGGCCCGCCGTCGAGATGGCAATCTGCAGATCGCCCCGCCGCAACACCGACCCAAAGTAAAAATCGCAGTAAGGTGGATCGTCCACGGCGTTACAGATCACGCCGCGCGCCGTTGCAGCCTCATAAAGGTCGTGGTTCACGGCAGGCACGTTGGTGGCGGCGACGGCAAGAAAAACGCCGTCCAGGTCATCCACTGAAACTGGGCGCGCATACCACTCCACCCGGCCCGCCTCTGCCAGCGCGGCCACCGCGGGCTTTGCCCACGGAGCAACCACACGCACACGCGCTCCCGCCTCCACCAGGCTCTCGATCTTGGAGGCGGCTACCTCGCCTGCGCCCGCTACCAGGCAGCGGCGTCCATCCAGTTTAAAAAAGACGGGAAAGAGTCCCATGCTGCGCTCCTTTACCTGGCTGCTCCGGATAACCAGCAGCCCGGTGCAATTCGCTTACGCTGTCACTCGGCGGCTCCGTGCGGCACCTGGCCGGTCGGCAAATCGCGGGGCACGGCATCGACCGGTTCTCCGGCCAGCCGCGCGCGTAGTTCGTCGTTTGAGTGCCGGGCAAACCACGCGCGCAGGTCTTCCCTGGCTGCCCGCGTCTGCTGGTAGTTGCGAAGCAGGCGCTCCAGCGCCGCAGGCACCTCCGTTGCCGGGGCACGGAAGCCGACCGGCCGCGCCGCGCCTGCATGCTGCCCGAGTCCGCCTCCCACGCAGAAATAGTAGGCGTCCACCAGGCCGGCGCCCTGCCTGATCTTCTTGCCATCCAGGCCGATGTCCGCAATCCAGTGCTGTCCGCAGCTATTCGGGCATCCGGTCACGTGCAGCTTGAGCTGCTGGTCAAAGCCGGGCAGCCGCCCCTCCCGCTCCTCCACCAGCCAGCGCGTAAAGCCCTTGGTATCCGTGATGGCCAGCTTGCCGAATTCCGTGCCTGTGCAGGAACTCGCGCCGCGCCAGACAGGCGCGACGTCCAACTAAAGCTCCACCCTTCCACACCCCTGCGCACGGGCCGGCCTCTTCACCGAGGGCACGTTACCGAAGATAAGGTTATGGCCCGGAGGTGTGCCACACCGCAACTAACACTAA
>CAYQYM010000487.1:0-1589 GCA_964421715.1 uncultured Acidipila sp. | reverse complement strand
TGCGGGAGGCGGTCATGGCCCAAAGCACACCCTGCTTGCCGGCAACGTGCAGCAGGACAAGCTGGATGCCAAAGCCCAGACCGGCCGCGCCGGCCAGAAGCAGCGCCTGCTTGCCGCCAGCCTCGCGCCGCGTTCCAGGTTTGGTGGCGGGCGCCGGGGAAAGTCTCTCCGGGGCGCGGCCCGCGACAAGCCAGATGGAGAACCCTGCCAGCAGAAAGCCCGCGAGCCGCATCGGCGCCGGCAGCCCCTGGCCCGGCATGCCGAGGAGCACCGGGATCGCCGCCGTGAGCAAACCGGCCACGGCCGCCGGCGTGCCCATGGCGCCGAGCGCCAGCGCCCGGTAGAAGGCCGCCAGACCCACAGCGCCCGAGACGCCGCTCAGGAAAGCGGCCGCCATGCCGGACGCTTTCAGAGGCGAATGAGCGAGAGCAAAGGGCAGCAGCAGCAGCAGGCTCGATCCATGGGCAGCCAGCACCACGCGCATGGCCGGCCCGCGCCGGGCAGCCAGGCCGCCGGCAAAGTCACCCGAGCCCCACAGGGCCGAGGCCGCAAGCCCCAGGCCGGGAGCCGCCCCCGCCCCCATCAGCGTTCAATGTCAGCCGAGGAGGGGTAATAGCCATCCTTGGCCGTGACCTGCAACCCGGGAATGCCTACAATGTGTACGTCGATTGCGTGAAACTTGCTGGCCATGATGGGTGCATGGCTGATGTAGCCGAGCGTGTACTGGGTGCGGACTGCGCTGGTGATCTTCGCGAAGCTGCGCTGGATGCCATTCTCGGCGAACTCGGAATCCAGCGTGCCGCCCGTGGCCAGGGCGTACTTGGGCAGCAGGTTGTCCCGCATGGTGGGCAGCAGGGGAATGTGCATCTTGTCCAGGTATCCAATGCCCCACATGGCCGAGTCTCCCACCAGCGTGCCGTAGACGGAGATGTTGTTGGTCAACAGGTAGCGCACCACCTCTTTGTAGCTGGCCTTGCTGCCGGATTCCTTGCCATCGCTGATGATGTAGAGCACGCGGCGGCGGCCCTTGGGCTGCTTTGCCAGCGCCTTCGCGGCTAGCAGGATCGCGTCGTTCAGCGGGTGCGTCTCCTTCGGAATCACGATGAACCCGGCGTTCCCGCGCTGCGGAGCCAGGTTCGGGTCCACCTGCTTGCCGTTGATGGTAGGGCCGCTGGCAAGTGGGCCACCTTCGAACACGCCCATGTCGCGGCCGGGCTTCTTCACTGTCTGCAGGGCCACGGCCAGCCGGTTGCCCTGCGCGCCGGTAAAGGTGGTGTACTCGGACGGGCTGCTGTTGTAAGTGAAGAGGGCGACCGTGTCGGCGGGCGTAAATGCGCCCGTGACCGCCGCCAGGCTCTCGTTGACCTTGCGCATCACATCCGCCGGCAAACTCTGGTCGATGACGAAGGCCACCGAGAGCGGAAATGGGTCGACTGAGAAAAAGGTGATGCGCTGCGGCTGGCCGTCCTCGTACACGCGGAACTGCCGCCACGTCAGCCCCGGCACCAGCTCGCCCTTCTTGTTGCGCACCGTCACGGGTACATCGATGTAGTTGATCGGGACGTGAATCGTATAGGCCGGGCCCTGGC
>CAYQYM010000486.1:0-1600 GCA_964421715.1 uncultured Acidipila sp. | reverse complement strand
GTGGTATGCAGAGCAGGCCTGGCCTGTCGGCAGCAATTACATTCCGGACGACGCCATCAACCAGTTGGAGATGTGGCAGGCAGCGACCTTCGACCCGAAGGAGATCGACCGGGAGCTGGGCTGGGCCGAGGGCGCGGGGATGAACACGATGCGGGTCTTTCTGCACGATCTGCTTTGGCAGCAGGATGCGGCAGGATTCACGGAGCGCATCCGCAAGTTTCTGGAGATTGCGGACCGGCACCACATCCGCCCGGTTTTCGTGCTGTTTGATTCCTGCTGGGATCCGGCGCCGCGCCTGGGGCCGCAGCGTCCGCCCATTCCCGGCGTGCACAACTCGGGATGGGTGCAGTCTCCGGGCGCGGAGGCGCTCGAGCAGGCGGCCGAGTATCCGCGGCTAGAGGCCTATGTGAAGGGCGTGGTCGGCGCGTTCGCGAGCGATTCGCGAGTCCTGGCCTGGGATGTCTGGAACGAGCCGGACAATGACAATGACAGCTCCTACGGCTCGGACAACAACGTGGGCCTGGATGCAAAGGACCCGCGGGACAAGAATGAGCGCGTGTTGAAGCTGCTGCCGCAGGTGTTTGCCTGGGCGCGGGCGGCGCACCCATCGCAGCCGCTTACGAGCGGCGTGTGGCAGGGCAACTGGTCGTCGGACGAGAAGCTCTCGCCGATGGCCCGGGTGCAGCTTGCGGAGTCAGATGTGATCTCCTTTCACAACTACGGCTGGCCGGAGAATTTCGAGCAGCATGTGGAGTGGCTGGAGCGCTACAAGCGGCCTATTCTCTGCACGGAGTACATGGCGCGGGGTGCGGGCAGCACCTTCGACACCATTCTGCCGATTGCGAAGCGTCATCACGTGGCGGCGATCAACTGGGGCCTGGTGGCGGGCAGGACGCAGACCTATCTGCCGTGGGATTCCTGGCAGCACCCTTACACGCTGGAGAAGCCGCCGGTCTGGTTCCATGACGTCTTTTATCCGGACGGCAAACCCTATCGCGAGCGAGAGATCGAGATACTGCGCAACCTGACGGCAAGGTGAGCGCGCGATGAGTACACTAGCGTCAACCGAGGTCCGATGATTCCGAATCGTTTTCTGAGCGCGACGTCTGCGCTGCTGCTCTGCTCCGCCCTGGTGTGGGCGCAGCAGGCGTCCACGCCCGCGCCGCCGCAGCAGGGCGCCCCTGTGTCCGGCGGCAACAGCACGGCGGGCGTGTTTGCCCCGGTAAAGGACGCGGAGAACCGCCCCATCACGGCCGGAGGATTTGTGAAGAGCGGCCCGGTGGTCTATGAAGACGTGAGCCGGAAGGCCGGGCTCGCGAGTTTTCACCATCGCATGGGAACGCCGGAAAAGCAGTTCATCCTGGAGACGATCGGCTCCGGCGTAGGCCTGATCGATTATGACAATGACGGATGGCTGGACATCTATCTCGTCAACGGCTCAACCTATGACGCGATGAAGGGCAAGGCGGCGGCGCCGCACGCAGCGCTCTTCCACAACAACCCCGACGGCCCCTTCAGCGATGTGGCGCAGACGGCCGGCGTGACGGACGACCGCTGGGGCCTAGGACTGGCAGCGGCGGACTTTGACACGGACGCGTGG
>CAYQYM010000485.1:0-1600 GCA_964421715.1 uncultured Acidipila sp. | reverse complement strand
GCGTAGCATCGGGCGAGATGCGGAAGACGAGTCTCGGCGACCGGTTCAGGTCGATAGAGCCGCCGATGGCGCTGGCTAGGATCGTCTGGTTGCCGAAGAATCCAACCAGGTCCGGATCGACCTTGTTGTTTTTCTGATCGTAAAGGGCACTCTCAAAGTTGCCGTACGCCGCGCCTACCAGGGCGTGAAAGGTCATGGAGGCGTGCTGATTGGACGGGCCGCGAAGCTCGGGTCCGACCATGAACATCGACTGGCTGACGAAGGGCCCGCGAATGCCATAGGGGTTTGGCGCCGCGCCGCTGGTGCCGTAGTAGCCGCGCACGTTGGCGGCGGCAGCCCAGCGTCGCGTCAGAAAGCGTGCAGCCTGGATGTCAAACCCGCCAAGATTGGCCCCCTGCAGCAGCGTCGGACCTGCATTGAAGTGCGAGTAAGCCAGGCCACCATAGAGCTCCCAGCGGTAGTCATACTTCACGTTGGTCAGAGTGTCGCTCGGCGCTACGACCGGCGGCGTGTAAACCCGGGGTGTGTCTGGCGGTGTGGGGTTCTGGGGCGGAGTCTGCGCCGCCTGCGCCAGCCCGCCAACGGTGAAGCCTGAGAAGATCGCAGCCACAAAGAGCGCGCGAAAGCCTTTCAACAGATGCAACCTCCAAAAGAGCGTAACCACTTCACGATACATGCCTGCACCGTGGAATGGCCAGCCGCGATCGACCTTCCCGTTTATCCGTAGCCCCGCTTTGCCAGGCTGCGAAAGGTGGGGGTGGCACTCACCCCAGCGCGTTACAATCGTCCTACCAATACCGATGCCGCAGCCTTGCAAACGCCGGAGCATCCTATTTTGTACCCTGGGTCTTCAGACGTGCAGGCCCGGGTTCTGGTAATCCACGGGCTCAGGAATCCCGAATCGCATGAACCGTAAGCTGCTACTCGTTGCCACTCTTGCCGTTGCGGCCACCGCCGCCCAGGCTGATAACGCGGACAAGCCTGCGCCCGCACAGCCGGATCGCGCCTCAGCCTATTACCACTATCAGCTTGCACATGGCTACGAAGAGATGGCCGTCAGCCAGGGCCGCCCCGAGTATGCGACGCGGGCGATCGAGGAATACAAGCTGGCGCTCAACGCGGACCCGGGCTCGTCCTTTCTGAACAACGGGCTGGCGGAGCTCTACTTCAAGACCGGGCGCGTGCGCGAGGCCATCAGCGCGGCAGAGGAGCAGCTTAAACAGGACCCGAACAACCTGGAGGCCCACAAGCTGCTGGGCCGCATCTATCTGCGGTCGCTCGGCGACGGAGGGCAGAACAACTCGGCCTCAGGCCAGATGCTGCAGCTTGCCATCAGCGAATACAAAAGGATCATCGAGCTTGAGCCGAACAACGTGGAAGACCGGCTGCTTCTGGGCCAGCTCTACTCCTTCAGCCACGACTCGGCCAAGGCCGAGGAGCAGTTTAAAGCCGCGCAGAAGCTTGACCCCGGTCCAGAAGCAGTGGTGCTGAACATGGCAAGCCTCTATACCGAGCAGGGAGACATGCAACGGGCCATCACCACGCTCAACGCGGTTACGCCAGACGACCAGCCCGAGCAGATCGAGTACGACCCCGGAGC
>CAYQYM010000484.1:0-1607 GCA_964421715.1 uncultured Acidipila sp. | reverse complement strand
CGTCGGGGAGGGTGCAGTGGCAGGAGAGCTGGAGCTTGTCTCCGATACGGCCGGTGAGAACGTCGTGGATGTCGAGGACCTGGGGTAGGGTGGCGGCGGCGCGGCGGAGTTCGGCTTCGATGCGGCGGTCGCGGGCGAGGGTTTCGGGCTGTTCGATGGTGGCGGGCTGGCTCTCGATGTGGGTGAGGACGGAAGCGACCTGGGGGAGTTCGCCGCGGATCTCGTCTTCGATGCGGCGGACGAAATCGTGGGCGGTTTTGAGGGGCAGGTTCTCGTCAAGTTCCATGTGCTGTTCGACGCGAAGGGCGCCCTGGCAGGCCTGGATGCTGACGTCGTGGAGGACGATGTTGTTGCGGGCGGCGACGGCGCGGACCTTATCGAAGATGCTTTCGGCGAGGGTAGACCGGGGCACGGTATGGATGACGACATCGGCACCGGGGAGTACGCGGTGCACGGCCCGGGTGGCGTCGCGGACGAGCTCTTCGGTCTTCTGGAAGGTGAGCTGGCGGGGCAGGGAGAGTGTCATGTCGGCGAAGTAGCCGTTACCGGCGCGGCGCATGCGGGCCTGGTCGATGGCGAGTACGCCATCGGTGGCGCGGACCTCGTTGAGCACGCGGCGGCGGGTTTCGACGGGGATGGCGTCGAGCAGGACGGCGACGGTGCGGCGGGCGAGCTTATAGCTGAGGAAGAGGATCATGACGGAGACGGCTATGGCGGCGACGGGGTCGGCGTAATCAAGCCACTGGAGGTGGTGTTGGCGGCCCAGGGAGGAGCTGCCGAGCCAGGCGGCGAGGAGTCCGGTGAAGACGGCGGCGCTGGACCAAATGTCGGAGGCGAAGTGGACGGCGTCGGCCTCGAGGGCGTGGCTGCCGAGTTCACGGGCCATGTGGCGGAGGCGGCGGGAGCGCCAGACATCGACGGTGATGGAGAGGACGGCGACGAGGATGGGCCAGACGGAGTGCTGGATGGGAACGGGGTGGAGGAAGATCCGGTTGCCGGCCTCGGCGGTGATCCAGACGGCGGAGGCGAGCATCAGGAAGCACTGGACGAAGGCGGAGACGTTTTCGATTTTGCCGTGGCCGTAGGGGTGGTCCTCGTCGGCGGGCTTGTCGGAGATGCGGACGGCGAGGAGGGTGAGGGCAGCGCCGAGGAGATCGACGCCGGAGTGGGCAGCATCCGAAAGCATGCCGAGGCTACCGGTAAGCAGGCCGGCGGCGAGCTTGAGCAGGGTGACGGCGGCGGCGGCAAGGGCCGAGTGCAGGGCGGCGCCGGACTTTCTCTGCGTGATGGCTGCGGTGCCGGGCATGGCCTAGCTTTTCACGGCTCGATAGAGACCGGCAATGCCGAAGGTGTAGGTGGTCCAGGAGACATTGCGGAAGCCGGCTTCCCGAAGCAGGGCGAGCATTGCCGGGGGCGGCGGGAATCTTTCGACCGAGCTGGGCAGGTAGGCGTAGGGGCCGGCGGTGCCGGAGAGCATGCGTCCGATAGCGGGCCGTATGCGGCGGACGTAAAAGGCGTAGAGCTTACCGAGCAGGCCGCCGGGCCCAACGAACTCGCGGAGCCCGAGCTCGCCGCCGGGAAGGAGGCCGCGGTGGAACTGGGGCACG
>CAYQYM010000483.1:0-1608 GCA_964421715.1 uncultured Acidipila sp. | reverse complement strand
GGGTGCGCACCAGCCCGTCCACCACACCCGCCCGCCTGCGAATCGTAGCCGCTCCGTCGCCCGTGCGCTCGAAGCTTGCGCGCAGCTCTGCCGTCTCCTGTTGATACAGCTCCCGCAGGCGCGGAAGCGTTGCAGGCTCGGACGTCATTGACAGCTCGGACTCCAGGCGGTGTTGCCCGACCAGCGGAGGCTATCAGGCGAAGTATGCTCCATCCGGCATGCGGACGCCGCAGCTCACAAGGCGGTAGAGCCGCGTTCGTCGTTGCGGATGCGGATGGCTTCGTCGACCCTGGAAATAAAGATCTTTCCGTCGCCGATTTTGCCAGTTCGCGCCGAGGAGAGAATCGCCTGCACGGCCTTTTCCAGCAGCTCGTCCGGCACAACGGTCTCGATCTTGATCTTCGGCAGCAGGTCCACCGTGTACTCGCGGCCTCGGTAGAACTCGGTGTGGCCTTTCTGGCGTCCGTGACCGCGCGCTTCGAGGATCGTCATCCCTTCGATGCCGACCTCGAGCAGCGCATCCTTTACTGCATCCAGCTTCGATGGCTGAATAATGGCTTCAATCTTCTGCATAGGCCTCCGCCTCGAATCGTCAGGGTATCAGCTTGCGCGCAAACCTCACGATGCGAAGTCGTATCCCTCCTCACCGTGCTGTGAAACGTCGAGCCCTTTCACCTCGTCCTCACGCGACACCCTGAGTCCGATCACCACATCCACCAGCTTGAGCAGCACCAACGTGCCCACGATGGAGAGGACCCAGGCCAGGCCGATGCCTGCGAACTGGTTGCCGAGCTGATGCCAGTTGCCCTCGATGGCCCCGGAGGGCAGAGGGTTTCCATGCGCATCCTTGAAGATGGGATTGACGGCGCTCGATGCGAAGATTCCCGTAAGGATGGCACCCAGGGTTCCACCTGCGCCGTGCACGCCGAAGGCGTCCAGCGCATCGTCATAGCCGAACCAGTTCTTCACCTTGATTACCATGAAGTAACAGAACGCCCCGGCGAGCAGGCCGATCAGAATGGCGGGCATGGGCTGGACGAATCCGGCCGCGGGTGTGATAGCGACAAGGCCAGCCACTGCACCTGAGATGGCACCGAGCGCGCTCGGCTTGCCGTTGCGCAGCCACTCCGCGGCAGCCCAGCTAAGCGCTGCGCCGGCCGCGCCGAAGTGGGTATTTACGAAGGCGCTGGTGGCCAGCCCGCCCGCACCCAGGGCGCTGCCGGCATTAAAGCCGAACCAGCCCACCCACAGCAGGCACGCACCGATCACGCTCAGCACCACAGAGTGCGGCGGCATGGGCTCCCTGGGATAACCGACGCGCTTGCCAAGGTAGAGCGCGCAAACGAGCGCCGACACACCCGAGGTAACGTGGACGACCGTGCCGCCGGCGAAATCCAGGGTAGGGAAGCGGCCGCTGAGCGCAGCATTGAGCAGCCCACGCTTGCCCCACACCATGTGCGCCATGGGCGCGTAGACGCCAATAGACCAGAGCGCCAGGAAGACAGCCATTGCGCTGAACTTCATGCGCTCGGCAAAGGCCCCGGTGATGAGCGCCGGCGTGATGATGGCGAACATCAGCTGGTAAACCATAAAGGTCTGCAGGGGGAG
>CAYQYM010000482.1:0-1609 GCA_964421715.1 uncultured Acidipila sp. | reverse complement strand
AGTGGGCCACAGGTGGGCGTGCCGCCCAGCGGGGGCAGCCCGGCCGCGCTGAGCACGGGCGGCAGGAGCGCGCGGGCGATGCCGTGGGCGATCGCGCCGATCACCAGGTAGAAGAGCGGACCCGAGGGCGCCGCGCAGCACGCGAAGTACGTGACCGCGATGGCGGCGAACTGCGGGGTGCGGAACGCCTGGCCCGCCGTGAGCTCGCGGCCATAGGCGCTCGCGAGCGGGGCTCCGCCCCCCACCGCCGGCGCGGTCGACGGCTCGCGCACGAGCAAGGCGGTGCGTTCACTGAGCCGCTGTTGCAGCTGCGGACCTTGCTCCTTGAGATGAAGCAGCATCGCCTTGGCGGCTGCCATGGTGAGCGGGTGGCGCACAAAGGTGACAGCAAAGAAGGTGACCCCGACCTCTGGCACGGAATCGTCACCAAACTGCCACTGGCCTCCATCGAGCGCGTCCATAAACTGCGCTTTGCCTGCGAGCACGCCGATGGGCATGCCGCCGGCGAGCACCTTTCCGTAGGTGGCCAGGTCAGCGCGTATGCCGAACAGCGCCTGGCAGCCGCCGGGGTGCGCGCGAAAGCCGGTGACAACCTCGTCAAAGACGAGGCATGTGCCCGAGGCGGCGGTGAGGATGCGCAGCTCGCGCAGAAACTCTACCGGCTGCAGCTTCGGGTTGCGGCTCTGCACCGGCTCCACGATGACGGCGGCAAGCTCCTCCGCGTGGCGAAGAATCCAATCGAGCGTCTCCGGCGTGCCGTACTCAAGCACGACAATGTTGGCTGCCTTTTCACGCGGAATACCGGGTGCGGCGGGTATCGTATGCGGCTCGCCGTTGCGCAGGAAGCCCTTCATCAGCACTTCGTCGAACATGCCGTGATAGTCGCCGGCAAAAGTGACGATCCTGCTGCGGCCGGTCACCGTGCGCGAGACGCGCATGGCGGCGATCACGGCTTCAGAGCCTGTGTTGCAAAAGGTAGCGCGTTCGTTGCCGGTCATCTCGCAGAGCAGCTCGGCTACCTCACCGGCCAGCAGTGTCTGCGGGCCAATCTCAAAGCCCTGCCGCAACTGCTCCTCGATGGCCCGCTGGATGAACTCAGGCCGATGGCCGAGCATGATGGGGCCGAAGCCGTTGAGGATGTCGAGGTACTGGTTGCCGTCCACGTCCCACAGGTAGGCTCCCTCGGAGCGGACCGTGTGAAGCGGGTAGATCAGCTCCTTCCAGGAGGCGCGAAAGCCAGCGACGACACGAGGGTCGGCGAGCACGCTGCGATAGCGCTGCGTGGCTTGCTTTGAGCCTGCCGTGCGCAAGGTGTAGGTCTTCACCAGCTTCTCGACAGCCGCCGCCTGCCTTGGCGTGAGGTCAGCCTGCGCCGCCATCTGCAGCGACTTGAAGGGCGTGTAGCCCTTGAGCTCCCTGGTAGTCTCCTCCGGACCGGGTGTGCCTGCAGCAGGAACTGCGGATGCTGGCGGCTGTGGCATGGAAGCAGCAGCGTTACCGAGTGCGGCGAGCTGTTGCGCAAAAAGCTGGTTCATGGCCTGCAGCTGTTCGCGCATCATCTGGGTGAGGGCACCTGTCTCGGTGGCCGCCGGAGCAGGCGGAGCGGGGG
>CAYQYM010000481.1:0-1612 GCA_964421715.1 uncultured Acidipila sp. | reverse complement strand
GCCAGTACCTGCGCCCGTCCAGGGATCACCTGCCGATGACGCGCTACTACACGCCGGCGGAGTTCGCCTTTATGAAAGAAGAGGCGCTGGCGATGGGCTTTCGGCATGTGGAGTCGGGTCCTCTGGTGCGGTCTTCCTATCACGCGCACGAGCAGGCGGATGCGGCGAGTGGCGTTACGCTGCTGCAATAATTCAAATAAGATTCATGCAGAGGAAAGGCAAATGGCAGGCTCAGTGATGGCGGGCATTCCCGCGCTCAAGGATGCACATCAGCAGGTAAGGACCCGAATGGAAAAGGCTGTGGCGGACTTTCAGTCGAACCTCGCCTCGATCCGCACCGGCCGCGCCTCGGTCCACATGCTGGACCAGGTGCGCGCAGAATACTACGGCACGCCGACGCCGCTTTCGCAGCTCGCGCAGATCACAACTCCTGACGCGAACACCATTGTCATTCAGCCGTGGGACACGAGCGTTCTGGCCGAGATTGAAAAGGCCCTGCGCACCTCCGAGCACGGCTTCAACCCGCAGAACGACGGCAAGCTCATCCGCGTGCCCGTGCCGCCCATGACCGAGGAGCGCCGCCGCGAGGTGGTGAAGCACCTGAACCGCGTGCTGGAAGATCACAAGACGGCCGTGCGCAACATCCGCCGTGACGGCAACGAGCTGATCAAGAAGGCGTTGAAGGATAAGGCCATCTCCGCCGACGAGGAGAAGCGCTCGCTGGACGAGATGCAGAAGCTGACCGATGAAGAGATCAAGCGAATGGACGAGTTGAGCAGGAAGAAAGAAGCCGAGATCATGCAGATCTGACGGCGGAGGAATTCCGCCGTGCGGACCGGAGGAGAGGGCCACTCCACCTGGCGCGGCCCCATTCAGGTCAGCCGGGCTAATCGGCAAGCGCCAACCCTTCACGATATTCGCCAGGATGTCCGTTTATGACGTTCGATTAAGGGCCGCGTAGCAGAGAGCTGCCATCCCTCTCCCGCGGCAACCTTCAGGCAAACACAATGCACTGCGGAATGCTCAGCGCTACGCTGCTCCCCGTATTGGCCAAGTCGCCTGTCCCGGGATCACGCGCGAAAATGGCCACGTTATCCGAATCCTGGTTCGTAACCAGCAGCCATTTTCCCGTCGGGTCCAGCGTGAGGTAGCGCGGGACCTTCCCGCCGCAGCTGCTGCGCCTGACCAGCGTGAGAGTACCATCCGTCGCGCTCACAAGAAATGTGGCGAGAAAATCGTCATACCGGTTGGAGACGTAGGCGAAGCGGCCCTGGCGATCGAACGCGATCTCCGCGGTCTGGCTGCGTCCCGTGAAATCGGGCGGTACAAGGTCTGCCGTCTGGACGAGGGAAAGGGAGCCCTTGGGATCCCAGTGATAAAGCGAAACCGACGAGCCCATCTCGAAGACGCAGTAAACCCAGCGTCCGTTCGGGTGAAAGCGCAGCGCGCGCGGTCCGCTGCCGGGCGCCGTCTTCCACTCCGGTGGCTCCGCCGGTGTCAGCGTGGCCGTCGCGGCGTCGAGCCTGTAGAAGTGCAGGCGGTCCAGGCCGAGGTCGTTCACCAGCACAAAATCATTGCCTGGTGTCACGGTTACACGGTGTGCGTGTGGCCC
>CAYQYM010000480.1:0-1617 GCA_964421715.1 uncultured Acidipila sp. | reverse complement strand
CACTATGGCCACGCTTGCGCTTGCGCCGATGCGGCTGGCACCTGCATGGATCAGGGCCTGCGCATCCGCCAGTGTACGGATGCCGCCCGAGGCCTTCACGCCGCACCGGTCTCCGGCCACGCCGCGCAACAGGGCAACGTCCTCAGCGGTTGCGCCGTGCGTGGAAAATCCGGTGCTGGTCTTCAGAAAATCCGCTCCGGCCGAGATGGCCAAGGCTGAGGCGCGCAGCTTCTCCTCGACCGTAAGCAGGCACGTCTCGAGAATCACCTTGACAATGGCCCCTGCCTCGCGCGCAACACTCACCACGCCGCGAATGTCGTTCTCTACCAGCGCGTTTTCACCCGATTTCAACAGTCCGATATTCAGCACCATGTCCAGGTCGTGGGCGCCCAGCTTTAGCAGCGCCTCCGCCTCTTCGCGCTTGGTAATGGAGAGCGACGCGCCGAGAGGAAAGCCAAGCACCGTTCCTACGGGAACGCCGGTGCCGGCAAGCGCCGCATGCGCGGTCGCCACCCATGCCGGGTTCACCATCGCGCAGGCAAAGCGGTAGTGCGCCGCCTCCTCGCACAGGCGCAGCACCTGCGTGCGCGTCGCCTCGGGCTTCAACAGGGTGTGGTCCAGTATTTGCGCCATAGTGTGCGCATCCAGGCGCGTGGGTGCTTCGGCGGTCTGTACCTGCATAGATCCTAGCTCCTTACTCCGGAAAGTCCGGGGGCATCAGGCAGATGTCGGGCAGGTTGCGAAAACGCTCCGCATAGTCCATGCCGTAGCCCACGACGAACTGGTTGGGTATGGTGAAGCCGACATAGTCGGCGTTGATCTTCTCCAGCCTGCGGGTGGGCTTGTCCAGCAGTGTGGCAATCCGCAGCGATGCCGGCTTATGCTGGGCCAGGAGCCGGCAAAGAAAGCTCAGCGTCAGGCCTGTGTCCAGGATGTCTTCCACCACGATGAGGTGCCGTCCTTCGACCGGCTGGTCAAGATCCTTGATGAGCTTCACGGCGCCGGTGGTCGTCGTGCCCTTGCCATAGCTGGAGACGGCCACGAAGTCGAAGCTGTTATCCACCGAGATGCTGCGCGCCAGGTCTGCAAGAAAGATGGCTGCCCCCTTCAGTACGCCTACCAGCAGCACGCTCTTGCCCTCGTAATCGGCATCAATGCGGCGCCCCAGCTCGGCGGTGCGCGCTGCAATCTGGTCGCGGCTGAAGAGAACGCTGAGACTCGGCGTCGAGGAGCGGACATTCATTCTCTCCCCAGCATAGCTCCAACAGGCTCTGTGGAAGCTATACTTTAGTAGCAAGCCCATGTATCCATTCCTGCATCTCGGCCGGTTTTCTATCGGCACCTTCGGCATCCTGCTCTGGCTCGCAGCGGTCGCGGCGTGCTGGGTGCTCCATTGCAACTTCCGCCGCTGGAAGATCAGCGCGGACGCGGTAAGCATCGTGGCCGTGGTAACGGTTGCCGGAGTGGCGGGCGCAAAGCTCTGGCATGTGTTAGAAGACCCGCAGGCACTCATGCAGGACCCCCTGGGGCTGCTCTTGGATCGCGCGGGTTTTGCCTGGTTTGGCGGCCTCGTGGCCGGCATTGCCGCGTTGTGGCTGCAGGGCCGCAGCCTTAGGC
>CAYQYM010000479.1:0-1620 GCA_964421715.1 uncultured Acidipila sp. | reverse complement strand
GGATATACGCGCATGCTGTCTCATGAAGTATAAATTGCTCACCAGAGCAGGGCAGACCCCGTCCTGTAAGAGCAAGGGGGAGTAATTGAGGTACTGCACGATCATTCTGCTGCTTACCTGCTGGGCGCCGATGGCAGCCAGCGCCCAGAACACGGCACCGCTGCCTGACCCGCATGAATTGCTGCGGCGAGCCATCGCGAACGATCGCAAGCTGGCCGAGGCGCGCGAGCGCTACTCCTGCCGGGTTGAGAACAAAACCGCGCTCACCGACTCCAAGGGCAACGTGAAGCACACCAATACCGAGGTGAAGCAGCAGTTCTATGTGAACGGCATCGAGGTCGATCGCACCCTGATGCGCGACGGCAAGGAACTGAATGCCGATCAGGTGAAGAAAGAAGACGAGCGCGTGATGAAGGAGACGCTGAAGTACAGCAATCCGCAGAATGCGAAAAAGGAGACAGACAAGCGTGATTCCGAGATAGAGTTCGCGCTTTCTTCGATGGAGCTCATCAACGGTCGGCGCTCGGAGATGAACGGCAGGTCAGTGCTGTCCTACGACGTCACTCCTAACCCGAAGGCGCCCGCTTCCACCACCGGCCAGAAGCTCGCCCAGGCCATGACGGGCACGGTACAGATTGACGAGGGAACCGGAGAAATTATCGATCTGAATCTGCGCTCGGTGAAGGACGTGAAGATTGCAGGCGGCATGATCGCCAACCTGCACAAGGGCCTCTGGATTCACGTTCACAACAAGGAGCAGAAGGACGGCGTCTGGCTGACCGAACTGGCAGAAGGCTCAGGCGACGCACGCGCCGCCCTGTTTCTTCATCCCTATTTCCGCTTCCGGCAGACGACGAGTGACTGCCAGTACTACTCCACCACTGCTGAGACGGCCGACTCTGCGAAGCCGGTGAGCAGGTAGCCGTAGCCGCTACAGGTTTCCGCGCGCGGCCTGTTCGCGCTCGATCGCCTCAAACAGGGCCTTGAAGTTGCCCTTGCCGAAGCTGCGGCTGCCCTTGCGCTGGATGATCTCGTAGAACAGCGTCGGCCGGTCCTCCACCGGACGCGTGAAGATCTGCAGCATGTAGCCCTCATCATCCCGATCCACCAGGATGCCCAGCTTCTCGAGCTCCGTGATCGGCTCGTCGATCTTGCCTACGCGACCTTCCAGCTCCGTGTAATAGGTGTGCGGCACCTTGAGGAATTCGATGCCCTGCGACTGTAGCTGGCTCACTGTCGCCAGGATGTCGTCGGTGGCCAGCGCCAGGTGCTGCACCCCGGGGCCGTGGTAGTACTCCAGGTATTCCTCGATCTGCGACTTGTGACGGCCCTCGGCCGGCTCATTGATGGGGAATTTCACCCGTCCGTTGCCGTTCGCCATCACCTTCGACATCAGCGCGGAATACTCCGTCGAGATGTCCTTATCGTCGAAGTGCTGGTAGAGCGAGAAGCCCATCACGTCGGCGTAGAAGTCCACCCAGCGGTTCATCTCGTTCCAGCCCACGTTGCCCACCATGTGGTCCACGTGTAGCAGGCCCGCGGGGCGTGCCAGCGTGTCTTCGGGCAAGGGCTTATAGCCGGGCAGGAAGATGCCGTCATAGCTGCCGCGTTCAATAAAGG
>CAYQYM010000478.1:0-1628 GCA_964421715.1 uncultured Acidipila sp. | reverse complement strand
GCTCAGGACCGACCCATGCGCGGTCGAAGGCGAACTTCAGAAGCCAGGCCACACCCACCAGCACCGCGATGATGCCGACGCGGTTGAAGAGTTGCGCGCCGATCCTGTCTTCCAGTGAGTTTCGGCCAGGCTGGTCTTGTCGCCCGGCCTCAGGCGCTGCTACGTTCTGCCCGGAGGCGTTCACCTCCGAACGGTTGGCTGCCGATTCCAGCGCTGCTACGCGCACTGCAAGCTCCGCAATCTGGCGGCGTAGATCTTCATCTGCCATGGAACCACCACTCTACATTGTGGAAACCAGAACCGCTCCGCTGTGCAAAAATCATCGCCATGGCCAACCGCATTCTGCTTGTGGATGACGACGCGGTGAGCCTGGCGCTGCTGGCGATCCTGTTCGAGGGCGAAGACATGGAGACCGCGCAGGCGCAGGATGGACACGACGCCCTGCTGCGGTTAAACGGCCCCGGGCAGTTTTATGCAGTGCTTGCAGACCTGGGCATGCCGGGGCTCGCTGGCGCGGCGCTTGCCGCTGAAATCCGAAAGCTCCTCAGCCACGTACCTCTCCTGATCGCGATGAGCGCCTCCGTGCAACAGCTGCCCGAGGGATACGATGCCTTCGTCACCAAGCCTGTCGATGCGGAGGCCATAAGACTTATTTTGTCCAGCCACACGGCCGGTGAGCCCGTTGGGGCAGAGACCTGGAACGCCCTGCGGCGGATGCAGCGCATAATGCCGGCTTCCGCCGTTGCGGAGATCTACGAAGTCTTTCTCCGGGATACGCGGGCTAGGGCCAGACAGATGCTAGCCGTTTACCCGGGCATCGCAGATGGCGGGGAGCGGGTCCGGTCCTCGGCACACGCCATCAAGGGAAGCGCTGGCATGATCGGCGCGCTTCCCATCTGCGCTCTCGCCACGCGGTTGGAGTCCGGGCAGGTGAGTACTGCGGAGCTTGCCATCGTGGTCGGCGAAATCCTGCGCGCCTGCGACGATCTCGAAGGTATGCTAGGAGCTAAAGGAACGGATGACCACACCGGCGAAGCAGAGTAACTCCTTTGAGCAGAAGAGCCATGGCACCGCTCCCAAGGTGCGGCTGCTCATTGCCGACGATCATCCCGTGGTGCGTATCGGCGTTCGCAACATGCTGCAGGCGGACCCCGCGGTGAAGGTCGTGGGTGAGGCAGGCGACGGAAACGAGGCCATTGCGCGCACGCTTGAGCTGCTCCCGGACATTCTGCTGCTGGACCTGCAAATGCCGCGCCTGCCTGGGCTCGACGCTATGCGCGCCATCATGAGCGGTTCGCCGGCGGTCAAAATCATTCTGCTCACCAGCACCATCAGCACGCAGCAGATCATCGAGGCGCTGCAGATCGGCGCGCGGGGCATTGTCCTGAAAGACGCGCTGACGGACCACCTCACCACCGCGGTGCGCGCCATCAGTTCCGGGGATTACTGGATCGGCGGCAAGCGCGTCGTGAATCTTGTGGGCGCGCTGCACGACCTCATGAAGCAGGCGGCCAGGCCCGAGCATAAGACCTACGGGCTCACTCCGCGCGAACTTGAAGTGGTGGGCTGCATCGTCGAAGGCTGCAGCAACCGCGACATCGCCAAGCAATTCAGTCTCAGCGAAGAGA
>CAYQYM010000477.1:0-1650 GCA_964421715.1 uncultured Acidipila sp. | reverse complement strand
CGAATGTGCAGCCGAAGCAGATTGGGCTGGTCTTCTCCATTGTCGTGGTGCCCATCACGTTCCTGGGTTGCGTTTATTATCCGTGGGCTTACCTGGGCAAGGTGCGGTGGCTGCAGATCGGCGTGCTGGTGAACCCGATCGTCTACATGAGCGAGGGGTTGCGCGCCGCACTAACGCCGGGCGTGGCGCACATGCCTTCGCTGGTGATCATAGCTGCGCTGCTGGTTTCGCTGCTTGCCCTGGGCGCGGTCGGTGTGCGCGGATTTCTGCGCCGGGTTATATCCTAGCGCACTACTTAGGGTGCGGTAGCTGACGGGCGCGCCACAGTGCGCCGAGGATCGGGTCCGCGGGCACCTGAACGCGTTCGGCCTGCGGCAACTCACGCTCGACTGCTGCAAACATGCTGTCGCGCACGCGCGCTACACCGGTCATGATGCTGCCCGTGAAGGCGATGCGGGCCGGCGCAGCGGGGTCTGCGGCGAGCAGTTTGCGGCAGGCGTGCGCCGCTCCCTCACCGAGCATGCGGCCGCCCAGTTCCAGGATCTGCCGCGACGCTTCGTCGCCTCTTTCCGCGCAGGCCACGACGATTGGCGCGAGTTGCGAGAAATCGGGCAGAGGTGTGGCATTCGCCATGTTGACGAGATCGCCCAGTGTGGGCGCGGACCACTGCTCCATCACTGCCGTGAGCAGCAGCACGGGGTGGTCAAAGTCGTGCGCGCGAAAGGCTGCGCGCAGCGCCTGGTGGCCGATCCAGTAACCGGACCCCTCGTCGCCGAGCGCCGGGCCCCAGCCTCCAACGTTGAACATAGCTCCGTCCGTCGTGCGCGCGAGGATGTTCGATCCGGTGCCAGCCATGACAAGCACCCCAGCGCCGTTGGGGTAAACACCGTCGAGCGCGATGGTTTCATCTCCGCAAACCTCGATCTCGCCGCTCGCGTGTGCGGAGAGTATCTGGCGCATCCAGGCCTGCGTCTGCGGCAGCCGCACGCCGGCGGTGCCGATGCAGCTGGCCCTGACCGTGCGAAGATCGGCGCCGCTCTGGCGGACGATGTCGTCAAGCAGCAGGCGCATGTTTTCCGCCGCTACGGCCGCAGACACGCGCAGAGGTTTGATGCTGCCGCCGCGCGTGCGGGCCAGGATGCGGTCGTCGTCCGCCAGTGCGCAGGCTGTCTTCGTGCCTCCGGCGTCGAAGCCAAGATAGAGCGCCATCAGTGCGGCTCCGCGACAACGGAGGAGAGCACGTTGTAGCTGCCGTCAATGGGTGGCAGGGCGCCGTCAAGCCCGAGCAGGTGAGCGATGAGCGGATAGACATTCACATTTTCAAACAACTTGACCGTGGAACCGGGCAGGATGTCCGGACCTTCTGCGTAGAAAATGGCGCGCATCTCGGGCATCTCGCGGGGGTCGTAGCCGTGAACGCCCTTGCTGGGCGGCAGGTCGTCGCCGGCAGGCGCCTGGGCTCGAATGCTATAAGGGCCGCTGGGAACGATGACGGGGTCGCCCTCACGCGGATTGCTGTTGTAGTGCAGGTAGGCCGGCATGCGGCTGCGGCGATAAACGACAAACGCGCCGTCTGCAATCTTGAGCTGCTGGTAGAGCCTTTCGGCTGTGGTCTCGTCTGGTGGATAGAGCAATGCGCCTGCGCTGAAG
>CAYQYM010000476.1:0-1671 GCA_964421715.1 uncultured Acidipila sp. | reverse complement strand
TGTTGACAATCTTCGTGAAGGCGTTGCTCGCCGCGCGCAGGGGGTTCGCGCTGCCCATCACAGGATAGGCCTGCATGGCGGAGGAGAGTGCATTTACGTGGCTGTAAGCGTGCAGTTCTGCAAGTACGTTTTCGTTTTCCGCCAGCGGGTCAAAGTAGTCACGGTCTTCTAGATAGCGCGCGCCAAGCTCGCGATAGCGCGCGCCGGCTCCCCGCGTGTATGCGAGAAAGAGGTTTTCCGGCAGCGTGTAACTCTCATCCCAGCAGTATGAGACATTCTTGTGCGGCAGGTCGCACTGCTCCTTGCGGCTGAGCGCGCGCGGCGGCAGATGCCGCAGCGCAGTGTCGGTGGTCCGCTCAAGCACGTCAAATGCGGCTGGACTCTTTGCAAACGCGTGCGCGTCGATGAGTCCGCACACCAGCTTGTCATAGATATAGGCACTGAAGCGGTTGTCTTCGTAGAAGCTGTCCCCGATCGTCGCCGCGTAGCCCTGAATCAGCCGCTCGACCTTGGCCTGCGCGCGCGTGTCTCCCGTTGCCGCATACATGCGCGACAGCGCGGACACCCACTGGCCCAGGCTATGACCGGGGCAGAAACCTGTCTGGTTGTTCGTCTGGTAGTCGTAGGCGAAGTTGTTTGAGTACCAGCCGCCCATCTCCTCGCCGGGCGCGGGCATGTGCGCGCGCTGCCGATATGGTTTCAGCAGCCGGTCGTCATCCAGCGCCAGGAAGAACGCAAGATTTTGCCGGAACTGCGCCTGGAGCGGCCCCTCGAGCAGGCTCACCTCGTCGTAGCCGGGCGAGGCCAGCGGCGACAGCGTATCGAGCGTCTCTGCCCAGCCCAGCCGGCGCGCCTGGGCCAGCAGCCCCGCACCCGCACCCGCCGCCAGCCCTGACGCCACAAACGATCTGCGCGAAACTGCTTTCATCGTCTGCCTCCGGACGTTTTATGAACCATTATCCAGTAATCTGTTGCAGTGAAAAAGTTCTTCGCCGCGTCCGTTTTCTGTGTCGCCGTCGTGCTCGCCAGGGCTAAGCAGCTCCCTCCGGTTCTGCACGTCGACCACGGCCCCAACGCACCCGCGCAGATGAAGAAGCACTATGTCGTGCTCGTCTCCCTGGACGGCTTCCGCTATGACTACGCGAAGAAGTACGGAGCAACTTATCTGCTCGCGCTGGCCCGCCACGGAGCGAGCGCGCCCGAGGGCATGCTGCCCTCCTATCCCTCGACCACGTTTCCCAACCACTACACCCTTGTTACCGGCCTCTATCCCGAGCATCACGGCATTGTCGCCACAAGCTTTTACGACCCTGTCCGCAAGCAGCGCTACGCCTATAAAGACTCAGTAAGCAGCAGGGATGGTAGCTGGTATGGCGGCACACCGCTCTGGGTACTGGCCGAGCAGCAGGGTATGCGCGCCGCCTGCTTCTTCTGGCCCGGCTCCGAGGCGGAGATCCGCAGCACGCGACCCACCTACTACCTCAACTTCAACAATGAATATCCTGATGAAAAGCGCCTGGACCAGGTGGACGCATGGCTGCATCTGACAGCGGAGAAGCGGCCGCACCTCATCACGCTTTACTACGCAAACGTGGATCGTGCCGGCCATAAGTTCGGCCCCGACGCGCCTGAGACTGCTGCCGCGGTGAAGCATGTGGACGGGCTTGTCGG
>CAYQYM010000475.1:0-1674 GCA_964421715.1 uncultured Acidipila sp. | reverse complement strand
GCGGTAAGGCAGCGGCGCGAGCAGCACCTGGTCCACCACGGAGAACATCGCCGCGTTCACCCCGATGCCGAGCGCCAGGGTCACAACGGCCGCGAGCGTGAAAGCTGGCGTCTTCAGCAACTGCGAAGGCCATAACGAATGTCAGCGAACAGGTTCTGCATCATGCCCTCATCTTCACGGCTCAAGCATGCACCACCCGGGCTGTCACGACTCTAATGCCGCACCCGCTCTGGTCAGGCGATGATGTTGCAGGGGCGCCGCCACCCGGAACAACTCCGCCGCAGAGTATTTCACGCATAGCACCCGCGCCGGGACCCGACCCGCGGCGCAGGGGCGAGTGAGGATGGCTAGCGGCACGTGGTGAAGTGCTCTGCAGCAACCGTGCGCAGCCGCTCCGCGGCGGACTCGGGAGTGATGTCCCGCTGCGGCATGCCAAGCATCTCAAAACCCACCATGAACTTCTTTACCGTGGCCGAGCGCAACAGTGGCGGGTAAAAGTGCCCATGAAAGTGCCACTCCGGCGCACTCTCGCCAGCCGTCGCCTGGTGAAAGCCCATGGTGTAGGGAAAGCTCGTATCGAAGAGGTTGTCATACCGCGTGGTCAACTGCTTCAGAATGTCCGCAAGCCCAGCGGACTGGGCTGGGGTAAACGTTGCCATGGAAGCCACGTGTTCCCGCGGCAGCACGAGCGCCTCAAACGGCCACACGGCCCACCAGGGCACCACGGCCAAAAAGGTGTCGTTCCTGCAGATCACCCGCACTCCCTCGGCCGCCTCGAGCTTTGCGTAATCGCACAGCAGGCAGCTCGCGTGCTTCGCGCTGTAGTCGCGCAGCGCCGCGGCCTCTCTCGCGGGCTCGTCCGGCACGTGCTCCGTCGCACAGATCTGGCAGTGCGGATGTGGATTGCTTGCGCCCATCATTGCCCCGCGATTTTCAAATATCTGCACGTAGCCGATGTTTGGCTCTGAGCTCAGCTCTCGATGCTGCTCCTGCCAGGCTGCCACCACGCGCTCGATGTCGGCCTGCTCCATGCGCGCCAGCGTCAGGCTGTGGTCGGGATGGAAGCAGAGCACGCGGCAGCGGCCGCGCTCCTGCTCGGCCCGGAGCAGCGGAGAAGTCGAAGGCGGCGGCGGGGGCGAGTCCGGCAGCAGCGCCGCGTAGTCGTTATCGAAGACGAAAATGCCCTTGTAATCCGGGTTCACGTGACCGCCTGCGCGCGTATTGCCGGGGCAGAGATAACAGGCCGGATCATAATGCACGTCCGAAAAACCCGAGCTGGGGTTTGTCTCTCCCTGCCAGGGGCGCTGCGTGCGATGCGGCGACACCAGCACCCACTCGCGCGTGAGTGGGTTATAGCGGCGATGCGGGAACTGCGGGTCGGCCAAGCTTTCTCCTCTCCTTTAGGCGGTCGGCTTCTCTGGCGGCGGCGCAATCGCCAGGTACTCCTGGGCAAAGCGCGCGCTGTACTCTTCGAGCAACATGCGCACGCGCTCCGGGTCCGGCGACTGCACGATCAGCCCGGCGTGGTGCGGCTTCTTCATGCGGTAGACCACCTCGGGTGCCGCGAACTGTTGCGTGTCCGGCTCGCCGGTCCGCGCCAGGCACAGCACGCTGCCGGCATAGAGTAACGGGCGGACCGGCACTTCATAACGCTCCGCTCGCATGGAGCAGACC
>CAYQYM010000474.1:0-1679 GCA_964421715.1 uncultured Acidipila sp. | reverse complement strand
CTTATACGCAGAAGCCCGCGCTGCGTCAAACCGCGGCTGGCGGAATGCTGCCGTAGACGGCAGGATTCAGCTCCGGATCGTTGTACATCTTGAACTGGCGATAGACCTTGAAGCGGCGCTCGCCGCATTCGATCGCGCGCCAGAGCTCGTCCAGGCACGCCGCCAGGTCGACACGCTGCTCCAGCAGGACGGTGTGCCGCGCGGAGTTGCGCTCGGCGTGGCCGGCCGGTGCCGGCCTGCGGCCGATCTGCTCAGCGGTGTGGAAGAGTTTGAGTGAAAGGATGGAGAGCCGGTCGATGATCAGCCCGGGGCTCTCCGAGTGCAGCGGTGTGCCGGGGCGGGGCAGTCCGCGCCCGGCCAGTTCGGCCAGCAGCAGCTCATCGCAGCGCTCGGCAAGGTCGTTGCGGCGCTGGTTGATGCGGTCGATGTTGCGCTTCACCTGGGCGAGCTCGGCATCGCTCGCCCCGGGCGTGCGGGCCTTGTCCTCTTCGTGCCACAGCTCGAAATTCGCGAAGTGCTGCGCAAGCACGGTAGAGAGGAAGTCCGTACCGGTGGGGGCTTCGAAATGGCGGTGCCAGTCCACTGTGGCGCGGTCCTGTGCGGTCCAGATGGGTTGGGCGTTGAGTGGCATGGTCCTCCGTGCGATTGGCCTTATGGTAGAACTATCCAGAATCGCACGGTTGAGGTGGCGCGGCGCGCAATAAACGTTGCCCGTTGCAAACCGGCACAGACTCGTACCGCAGGACAGCATGGCGACCGATCGCATCCTCTGCATCTCCACCTATGAGAAGGGCCAGGACCTGATGCGCCAGTGCGCGGAGATGGGCTGCGCCGTCGTCCTGCTGACAACAGAGCGGCTGCGCCATGCAAACTGGCCGTTCGAGGTCCTCGAAGAGTTCTGCACCATGCCGGAGGAACTGACGCTCGAGCAGGTAACCAATACGGTTACGTATATGGCGCGCGGTAAGCGGTTTGACCGCATCGTGGCGCTGGATGAGTTTGACATGGAAATGGTGGCGCACCTGCGGGAACACATGCGCGTGCCAGGCATGGGGCGCACGACGACGACGCACTTCCGTGACAAGCTGGCGATGCGCTTTGAGGCGCGCCGTTTCGCGGAGCTGGCCGGGGTTCGCGTGCCCGCCTTCTGCGGCGTGCTGCACTATGACGACCTGCGGGCGTTCATGGCGGAGGTTCCAGGTCCGTGGGTGCTCAAGCCGCGCGCAGAGGCGTCCGCCATCGGCATCCGAAAAATCCATGAGCCGGAGCAGCTATGGCGCACGCTCGACGAACTTGGCGACCGGCAGAGCTACTACCTGCTGGAGCAATTCATTCCAGGCGACGTGTACCACGTGGACGCGATCACAAGCGAACGAAAAGTAGTATTTACGGCCGTGAGCCGCTATGGCAAGCCACCCATGCAGGTAATGCACGAGGGCGGCGTTTTTACGACGCGGCTGATCGATCGCCGCTCGGCGGAGGCGCAGGCGCTTACCGCCATCAACGAACTGCTGATGCCGGCCATGGGTATGGTGCGCGGCGTTACGCACACGGAGTACATCCTAGGAGCCGACGGCGGCTTCTACTTCCTGGAGGCGGCGGCGCGGGTGGGCGGTGCGTTCATCGCCGACGTGGTGCGGTTCGCTACCGGGGTCGATCTGTGGCGGGAGTGGGGGAGG
>CAYQYM010000473.1:0-1695 GCA_964421715.1 uncultured Acidipila sp. | reverse complement strand
GTCCTGGGCCGTACAAGGTGCAGCGGGTCTTCGGCATTCATGACCCGGCGATGGACCCGACCCGTGAGAGCACTTACAAGTTCCTGGATGCGTTTATCGGAGAGATGGCGGAGATATTCCCTGATCCTTACATGCACATTGGCGGGGATGAAAGTAACGGCAGCCAGTGGAAGGCGAATCCGAAGATCGTAGCCTTCATGCAGCAGCATCGTTTTGAGGACACGAGTGCGCTGCAGGCCTACTTCAATCAGCGGCTGCTGAAGATCTTGCAGAAGCACGGCAAGAAGATGGTTGGCTGGGACGAGATCCTGAACCCAGCCCTGCCAAAGGACGTGGTGGTGCAATCGTGGCGCGGCGAGCAGTCGCTGGCAGCCGGAGCCAAGCATGGCTACCAGGGGATACTCTCCGCGCCTTACTACCTGGACGCAATGCACCCGGCAGAGTGGCACTACCTGGCGGACCCGATCCCGGCGGACACCAAGATGACGCCAGAGGAGCAGAAGCTGGTCCTGGGCGGGGAGGCCTGCATGTGGGCCGAGCATCTGAACCAGTATTCGATTGACTCCCGCATCTGGCCGCGCACCGCGGCTATTGCCGAGCGCTTCTGGTCTCCGCAGGATGTTCGCGATGTGGATGCGATGTACCGGCGGCTGCACGTCGAGTCACTGCGGCTGGAGACACTCGGGCTGACGCACCTGACGCACACCGAGGCGGCGCTGCGCACGCTGGCCAGCCCGCAGCCAGATGGTTCCCTGGCTCAGTTTGCGGCCCTGCTTGAGCCGGTGAGCTTCAGCGAGCGCTATGAGGGCCAGCACACTTCGCAGCTAACGCCGCTGACGCACCTGGTGGATGCGGTGCGGCCGGATCCGCCCTCAAGGCACACCGCAGACCTGCTGACACGCGAGTTTCTCAAGGCACCCCAGTCGGCGGCGCATCAGCGTGAGCACCTGGAGCGCTTTTATGCGCGCGCCTCCAACAGCGGCCTCGAGGTGGAGCGGCTGCTCAAGAGCAAGCCGCTGCTGGCCGAGGCGCTGCCGCGTGCGCAGCAGTTGCCGCTGCTGGCCGCAGCCGGCACGCAAGCCATAAATTTGCTGGCCACAGGCGGAAAGGCTCCAGCGGGATGGAAGGCGGCGCAGCTGGCGTTACTTGCCGAGGCGGCAAAGCCCGGGGCGCTGGTAAGGTACACCTTTCTGGACTCGCTCAAGCAGCTTGTGGAGGCTGTGCCCGAGCAGTAGCGGGCAGCGCAGGCAGAGGCGCAGGGCTGATGAGTCTCAGGCCTCGGGATTGTAAGCTGCCGCGCTTGCTAGCTGCTGAAATGCTGCTTGTACCAGGCGACGGTGCGCCTGAGCCCCTCTTCAAAGCTTACGGCCGGCTCGTAACCGAAGGCCTCGCGCGCGGCGGTGATGTCCGCGAGCGAGTCGCGAATATCCCCGGCGCGCTGGCCGCCATAGATGGGCGGCTGCCTGAAGTCGAGCAGGCCGGCAAGGATGCGGAACGTCTCATTCAGGGTGTGGCGCTGGCCGCAGGCTACGTTGAAGACGCGGCCCGCAACCCTCTCCCGAGGAGCGCGAAGCGCGAGAAGATTGGCGCTGACCGCGTTCCCGACGTAGGTGAAGTCGCGGGCCTGCCCGCCGTCTCGGAACATGGTTGGCTGCTCGCCGCGCCCACTCCGCCGAGTGGACCGCCGCGTGACCT
>CAYQYM010000472.1:0-1698 GCA_964421715.1 uncultured Acidipila sp. | reverse complement strand
CGGTGCTGCTCACGGCGCTTTATCCTGTGTGGTTCGCCCAAAGCACACTGGCGCATGCGGATATCTTTGCCGCTGCCGCCACGCTCTGGGCGCTGGCCTTTGTCTTTGAAGAGAGCTGGCGGCCGGCCGTCGTCTGCTTTGCCCTGGCCGCGCTCGCCAAGGAGACGGCGATTGTGACTCCAATCGCGCTGGCCGGCTGGCTGGCCTTTGCCGAGCGGCGGCCGCGCCCAGCGGCCATGCTGCTCATTCCGCTGGCCCCGCTCACTGCATGGTACTGCTACCACTGGCGACGCACCGGCTTTCTCTTCGGCAACCCGGAGTTCTTGCGCTACAACGCCACGGGCACGCTCACGCCGCTGCGGCTGCTGCTGGCCTTCGCGCATCGCGTGCTGCACCTCACCGCGCACATGAATCTCTTTATGCCGGTGCTGCTGATGCTGGCCTGCATGCTGCTGCCCGCGATCGATGGCCGGCAGCGCGTAAGCTTACGCGACCAGAAGCGGGTGTATGTCATCCTCGCTGCCAATGCCAGCGTCTTCTCTGTGCTTGGCGGCGCGCTGCTCACCCGCTACCTTCTGCCGCTTTATCCGCTCGTACTGCTGCTTGCGGTCAACACCTTCCGCCGCCGTTACGCGCGCTGGCCGCAGTTGGTGGCCCTGAGCGCAGTGGCCTTTCTCGCCGGTCTCTTCATCAACCCGCCATATCGTTTCGCGCCGGAAGACAACCTGGCCTATGCCGACGTGATCCGCCTGCACAAGAAGGCCATCACGACGCTGCAGCAGCAGTATCCCGGCTCGCTTGTGCTGACGGCGTGGCCCGCAAGCGATGAGCTCACGAAGCCCGAACTTGGGTATGTAAACGCGCCCATGCAGGTCATCGCCATTGACAATTTCAGCGCGCAGCAACTGGAGCGCGCCGCGGCACTCGACGCGCCATATAACGTGGCGCTGCTGTTCTCCACCAAGTATGATCCGCCGTGGCTTCCACTGAGCCTGGGCGCGAGAAATGAAGCCCATGATCGCCGTTTCTTTGACTTTCACCGTGACATGCCTCCTACCGCGGCTGCGCGCCTGCTGGGTGGCCAGGTGGTGTGGCGCGCCGAGCAGAAGGGCATGTGGGCGGCGCTGCTCCACTTCAACCGTCCGCTTGAGGCTTCAGCCACACCAGGGCCGCTGTCGCCGCGCTGAAGGAGCCGCAAAGAGCCGCAGGAAAACACCGCCTCCTCTGCGCCAGCGCACTATAATCACGGCGTGCCCTTCCTGCTCAGATCCTGCCGTTGCGCATTGCTGTCCGCAGCGCTTGCCGCTCCGTTTGCCGGTGCGGCAGCCCGGGCCCAGCAGCCCTCCGAGACCGCTCCGCGCATGACCGCCGCCGGACAGCAGGAGCATGGCCGCCTGCTGCTGGTGCTGCCCTTTGAGAACCATAGCGGGCAGGCAAGCCTGGATTGGATCAGCGAGGCGGTGCCGGAGATCTGCAATCGCCGCCTCGCCTCGGCGGGCTTTCTACCCATAGGCAGGGGAGATCGCCTCTACGCCCTCGACCACTTAGGTCTGCCTCTCAACTTTCAGCCTTCGCGTGCCAGCGCCATCCGCCTTGCACAGACGCTTGACGCGGACTACGTCATCTCCGGGCACTTCACTGTGACCGGCACGCGCGTTGTCGCCCATGCCGACGTGCTCGATGTGACAGGTCTTCGCC
>CAYQYM010000471.1:0-1729 GCA_964421715.1 uncultured Acidipila sp. | reverse complement strand
CTGGTGCATATACTCATCGATAGGACGACACAGCTTCCGCGTGAGCTGCAGCTGGTAGGCTATGAAACTCCAACACCCGCACTGAACACGATGCTCGATCATTGCATTCGCGCCGGCACTGTCGTGCGCCATGCTGAGCCCGTTCGCGTCTCACGCGATCAGTTTTTATACCCAGCGCAGGACGGCAACAACGAGCTGCGCGCCTGTGCGGCGTGGTGCGGCAAGCTGCTTGCCAGCAATCCCAGCGCGCGTATCGCGGTCATTGCCACGGGCCAGGCCGCGCAGCGCCCTGCCATGGAGCGGGTGTTTCGCCGCGTGCTTACGCCGGAGGCCTCGTGCCCCCCATTCGAGTTCTCGCTGGGCCTGCCCCTCGCCGAGACGCCCGTCGTCAAAGCGGCTCTTCTTGCGCTTCGCTGGATGGAGCGTCCGTTGAGCGAAGCGCGAGTGAGCTGGCTCCTGCAATCCGGACTCCTCTCGGCCGGCGCGCAGGAGCGGCTGCCCCTCGCCTCACGTGAGGCGCAACTGCGCGGTCGGCGCTTCCGCCTCGACCCCGGCCTGCCGCTTCTGTCCTTTGCCAGCGGTGAAGGCGCCTTCGCCCGGCGCGTGCAGGCATGGCAGACGCAGGCCGAAGCCAACGGCATCGCAACGCGAAGACATCCATGGTCCACCTGGATTGACCTTGCACCCATGCTGCTTGAAACGCTGGGATGGCCCGGTTATCGCCCGGCAGACAGCCTGCAGCATCAAGCCGAACGCCGCCTGGAACGGATGTTTGATGAGCTTGCGCAGCTTGACTTTGACGGCAGCACGGTAAATTTCAGCGAGTTCCTGGGCGCGCTTGAGGTCGAGGCAGCAGCACAGATCTTCGCGCCCGAATCGCGCAATGCACCCGTGCAGATCATGGGCGCGCTTGAGGCAGCCGGCCAGCAATTTGATGGGCTTTGGGTGCTCGGGGCGGATGACGCCGCGTGGCCTCTGCAGCACAACCCACATCCCCTGCTGCCTGCCGAGGTGCAGCGCGAATATGACATGCCGCATGCTTCCCGCGCGCAGGATCGCGACTTCTATCACGCCCTCTCGAAGCGCCTCACAGCAAGCGCCCCCGCCATCGTCCTCAGCTATGTCGCGCTGGACGCGGATGGCAACAGCAAGCGGCTCTCCCCTGTCTGGACGCAGCTTCTTGAGCAGCTCCAACCGCTCGATATCTCGGCTGCCGCACCGCAGGCACAGGCAGAGCTCATCACTCTATGGGACGCCTCGGAGGGAATCGCGTGGCCGGTTGACGCCGCCGCGGGCGGCAGCGAGGTCATCGCGCGCCAGGCGGCCTGCGCCTTTCAGGCCTTCGCCGCTCGGCGCCTCCGCGCGGAGCCGCTGCGCAACGCAAGTTTTGGCCTGAGCGAGGCCAATCGCGGCACCCTGCTGCACCGCGTGCTGGAACAGCTATGGACCATCAAATCCGGCGAAGCAAATCGGCTTCATTCGCTTGAAGATTTAGACCGCGCCATTGCGGAAGAGAGTCTCGCGCCCACGGTGCACGGACCCGTTGAGGAGGCCTTCGCTGCAGCCTTTCCGCTGGAGCGGGACGCGTGGACAACAGCCTACCTCGCCAGCGACAAGCACCGGCTGGAGCGACGCCTGCTCCAGTTGCTTCCCAACGCTCAGGCTTCTCGCGTTACCTTCCCAGTTGCCCCCGTCCAACCCAGACCTGGCAAAGTGGACGGTGCACGCC
>CAYQYM010000470.1:0-1733 GCA_964421715.1 uncultured Acidipila sp. | reverse complement strand
GTCGGATGCGCCAGTCCTGGCGCTCGTTGCGTATGGCGGCATGCGTAACGAGCCGGCGTTTGTAGCCGAGGTGGCGGCAAAGGGGGCTGAGATCCGTGGAGAGGAGGCGGAAACTGTCGCTTTCCGCACCACGCAAAAGTTCCAGGGCTTTTTCGGTGCGAGCAGCAACACCGAGGTCTCCGCGTGAGTGTGGACCCGAAGACAGAGCGGTAATCTGAAGAGGAGAGCATATGGCGAGCGATAACTCGTTTGACGTAGTCAGCAAGGTAGACATGCAGGAGGTGCGCAACGCGGTAGAGCAGGAGCTGAAAGAAGTCCGCGCGCGATTTGACCTGAAGGACTCGAAGTCTGACATCAGGCTGGAGGGAGAAGAGATGATCCAGCTTGCGTCGCAGGACGAATACAAGCTGCAGGCTGTAGTAGAGATACTGCAGCAGAAGCTGGTCAAGCGAGGAATCTCGCTCAAGAACCTGAGTTACGAGAAGGTGGAGCCTGCGACGGGATCGAGCGTGCGGCAGAAGATCAAGCTGCAGCAGGGTATCCCGACGGAGAAGGCCAAGGACATTGTGAAGCTGATGAAGGACTCGAAGAAGAAGGTGCAGGCCTCGATCCAGGGAGATGCGGTACGCATCAGCGGCAAAGATCGCGATACTCTACAAGAGGCGATCGCACTTTTGAAGGCTCGGGACTTCGGCATCGAACTGCAGTTCACAAACTATCGCAGCAACTAGGGCACCAACCGGAGCAGGCGTGAGCACACTGGCAATAGCAACGGCGAAGGAAGTTTTTGACCTGCTCCGCGACGACCTGCGCGAGATAGAACGCGAGTTCGGCGCGGACGCCGTGTCCAGTGTGGGGGCGATCACCGAAATAGCCGATTACCTTCGGGAGGGCGGCGGCAAGCGGCTGCGGCCCTCGCTGCTGCTGCTGGCCGCACGGGCGCAGGGATACACCAAGCGCAGCATGATCCGGCTTGGCGCAGTTGTGGAGATGGTACACACGGCCACGCTGGTGCATGACGACATTATCGACGCGGCAGACATGCGGCGCGGGCGGCCCTCGGCAAACACGACGTGGGGCAACGCGAAGTGCGTGCTGGCTGGGGACTGGCTTTACATGCAGGCGTTTCGCCTGGCGCTCGAGGAGCGCAACTTCAAGGTGCTCGATCTACTGATCGGGCTGACGCAGCAGATGGTGGAAGGCGAGCTGCTGCAGATCGAGTCGCTTGGCCGGGCGGTGACCGAGCAGGAGTACAACGAGCTGATCTATCGCAAGACGGCGTGCCTGTTTGAGATCTCGATGCGGCTGGGCTCGGTGCTGGCGGGCGCGACGGAGGAGACAGAGGCGCAGATGGGTGAGTACGGGCACGCGCTGGGGTTGGCGTTCCAGATCGTGGACGACGTGCTCGACCTGACCGGTACCGAGGAGGTGCTGGGCAAGCCAGTGGCGAGCGACCTGCGCGAGGGCAAAGCGACGCTGGCCGTGATTCATGCACTGGAGAACGGCACGGAGCGCGAGCGTGACGCTATTGTGACGGTGCTTGAAGACCAGAGCTTCGAGCGCGTGTCGCATGCCGAGATACTGGCAATCCTGCAGCGGAACGGCTCAGTGGACTACGCGATGGAGGCGGCGTTTCAGCATGCCGAGGCGGCGCGTGCCGCTCTGGCGGTGCTGCCGGAGTCCGAGTACAAGCGCGCCCTGCTGTGGGTGCCGGACTTCGTGGTAGCACGCGA
>CAYQYM010000469.1:0-1741 GCA_964421715.1 uncultured Acidipila sp. | reverse complement strand
GGCGGGGGGAGATCTGGTAGACGGCCGCTGCCGTGCTCGTGCTGCCGCCGCCGCCGCAGGCGGCCACATCGTTTTGGGTGATGCTGGTCTCGAAGAAGCAGGTAGGGTTGGCGATGACCGTCTCGCGCTGAACGATGTTGTTGCGCCGCCGCGCCTGCAGGATGGCCGACTCCGGGAAGCGGTCATAGAAGATGCCGAAGCCGCCGCGTAAAACGGTCCGGGCGGGCTTGTTGTCGCGGCCATCGAGCGCGTAGGCGAAGCTGACGCGCGGTGCCCAGTCGGCGTGATCGCTGATGCCGGTCTGCGACTCGAAGCGCAGTCCATAACTGAGCGTGAACCGGGGCGAGACCTTCCAGTCGTCCTGATAATAGACACCGATGTCGCCTACGTAGACCAGCGCCTGCGGGGTGCCCGTCACGTAGGTGAGCTGGCTGGGTCCGCCGCCGTTGGCGCGAATCTGCGCAAAGGTCTGGCCGTTCTGAATGCCAATCTGCGTAAGTTTGTAGGCATCGAGCGCACTTACCTTGCAGCCGTTGTTGGAGCCGGGCTGGCTGGTGCAGTTGGCCGGCGTTCCAGATGGGCATCCGCTGGCAGGGCAGGGCCGTCCGCCGAAGGTAAATGTGCCATTGAAGTTTGCGATGGAGGAGTTGGCGTCGCGCGTAATCCGCAGCCGGAAGCCCGTGTTGATGGCGTGCGCCTTGAGCGCGACCTCGGTAAGGTTCCACAACTCGTAGCGGTCCACGTGGTCCTGGATGGACTGCTGGCTGTTGCCGCCCGTGGTGAAGGCGCCGCCCACCTGCACCTGCGGCGTGTTCGAGGCCGGAGTCTGGCTGCTGCGATCATGCAGGTATTGGAAGCGCGTCTCGTTGATGACCCTGTCGCTCAGTATCTGCGTGTCGCCAATCTGGAACTGGTTCTCGGTGGATTGCTTGTTATAAGACTGTGGCCGCAGGGAGAACTGACCGACCCCCGCGTTCTGCTGGTAGTCGTCATAATATTCGTAGCGAATCGTCAGCGTATTGCTCTTGCCAAGCTGGAAGTCCACACGCGGACTGATGTTGGTGCGCACGCGTGGATTCGGCAGGGCGTCGCGGAAGTTCAACGCGTTGTCGCCGAGGTTAAGGTCAGAAGGATCGTAGGCAAAGATGATTGCATCATCGCCGATGTTGCGCCGTTCCCCGGTGAAGAAGAACGAGGCGCTCTTGTTGATCGGCCCGTTCAGCGTCCCGTTGTACTGGTAGCTATAGTAGGGCGGGATGTTCCTCGTGAACGGGTTGCCGGTGTTCAGCCCCGAGCTGTTGCCCTGGATGAAGGCCTGCCCGCTGAACTTGTCCGAGCCGGGCTTGGTGAGGATCTCGATGCGGCCGTAGCCCAGCTTGTCATACTCGGCAGAGAAGGGATTCTGGTTGACGCGAATCTCACGGATGGCGGACTTCGGTGGAAGCTGCCCGGCGGTGAATCCATCGATGAATATCTGCCCGCCGTTTGGGCCAGCGCCCGGGCCTGCCAGCGCGTTCAGCTCGTTCTGCAGCTCATCGGGGTCGTCGGAGAGCGCGTCCAGATCCTTGCCCTTGATCACGACGCTGTTCGCGTTCTGGTCCGGGCTGGTGCTCACCGCGGGCGTGTCGTCATTCACCTGCACCGTCTGCTGCTGCACCTGGATGGCAAGAGACAGGTTGAGCAGCCGCGCCTGGCCCTGGCCCACGGTCACCCCCTGCGGACTGAGCGGAGCAAAGCCCTC
>CAYQYM010000468.1:0-1747 GCA_964421715.1 uncultured Acidipila sp. | reverse complement strand
TCGTAACCGCGACCGGCAAGCCGACGCCGCAGTCGCAGGTCAGCGCCTCAGTCTCCGTGCTGGACCGGAGGCAGTTTGAGAACCAGGTCAGCATGGTGGACGCGCTCCGACTGGTGCCGGGATTCAACGTGGTGCAGTCGGGCCAGCGCGGCTCGCTCACCTCCCTGTTCGTTCGCGGCGGCAACTCGGATGAAAACAAGTTTTTACTCGACGGCGTCTCGATGGAGGACATTGGCGGACGGTTCGATCTTTCGACCGTAAGCACGTTGGGGGTGGCGAATGTCGAGGCGTACCGCGGAGCCAACAGCGTGCTTTATGGCGCCGATGCCGCGGCCGGTGTGGTCGCCTTCTCCACTCCGCGCGGCAGCACGCCCTTCCCTTCGCTCATTTATGACGGCGACGCGGGCAATTTCAATTCCTATCGCAACCAGGTGCAGCTTGGCGGCACGCACAACCGACTGGACTACTACGGCGGATTCAGCAATTTCCAGACGCATAATTCGCTGCCGCAGAATGCGTATCACAACATTACGTCGGCGGCCAACCTGGGCTTCTCCCCGAGCAGCACGACCAGCATTCGCGTGACAGCACGGCAGGCAAACCTGGCGACCGGCGTGCCCGGGCCTTATGACTTCTACAACATTGCGAATGACGCAAAGCAAAGCGACCAGAACACCTTTCTCTCCGGCCTGCTGGAGCATGGCTTTTCCGAGCGCTGGCACGGGCTGGCGCGCTACGGCATGGCCCGCAAGCGCGAGCAGAATGAGCAGTGGTCTCCAACGGGAATCCGCGACGCAGCGAACGGGATCTACCTCGGCAAGCCGGTAACAATTCGCGGAGCGAACGGCTATTCCGTAAGCGGGCAAGCTATCCTGAATTACGATGGCGCCTATCCCTCGACCGGCTACCTGGCCTCAAACCGTGACAACCTCTACGCGCAGACCGACTACACTTTTGGACAGCATCTTGTGGCGCTGCTCGGCTTCCGTTTCGAAGATGAACGCGGCTCACTGAGTTACCCCAACTTCGGGCTTCTGAACCGGCTGGAGCGGACGAACTACGACTACACGGCAGAGTTCCAGGGCGACTGGAAGCAGCGCCTCTTCTACACGCTGGGCGGTGGGGTGGAGCATAACGGCCTCTTCGGCACGGTTGGCACACCTCACATCGGGGTTGCCTGGTACGCGGTGCGTCCAGGCAGCGGCTTCAGGGGCACAAAGCTGAACTTCAACTTCGGCAAAGGCTTCAAGGAGCCGAACCTTTCAGAGCAGTTCGGCTCGCTTTACAGCTTCCTCGTCGCAAATGGCGGCACGGCGACAGCGGAGCAGTACGGCATTCGCCCTATTGGCGCCGTGCTCTCGCGCAGCTATGACGGCGGCATTGAGCAGAGCCTGTTCAGTGAGCGGGTGCTCTTCCGCGTAACCTATTTTCACAACCAGTTTGGCAACCAGATCGAGTCCGTCGGTGCAGGAGTCGTGCCGACGCTGCTGCCCAACCTTACACCCGAGCAGCAGGCCTCCCTGGAAGCGTTCCTCCAATCGCAAAGCGCCTTTTCACTCGATCTGAACTCACTCAGCTTTCGCGCGCAGGGCGTGGAAAGCGAGTTGGAGTACGGCATCGGCCGGAACATCTTTTTACGCGGCGGCTACACCTACCTGGATGCGAAGGTGCAGCGCTCCTTCTCCTCGGACGCGCTGCAGCCAACCCTGAACACGGATGCGCCTGCTTTTCCAAACGTGCCGATCGG
>CAYQYM010000467.1:0-1749 GCA_964421715.1 uncultured Acidipila sp. | reverse complement strand
GATGGAAGGTCTGCTGCTCGGCGTGGGCGGTTCGCTGGCCGGGCTCGCCATCGCATACTTCTCGCTGCATGGAGTGATGCGGATGGTGCCCGAATCACACCCGCTGCATAACGCCATCACAACACAGGTCGATTGGGCGGTGCTCGCCTTCTGTATCGGAGCCGGCATTCTTACCAGCCTGTTCTTCAGCCTGGTGCCGGCCCTGCTCAGCTCGCGCGTTCACCTCATGGAAGCCATGCGCAGGCAAGCGAGTGCCGTGGCCGGCGGTGGCAGCCTGCTGCGGAACGCGCTTGTGGGCGGCGAAGTAGCCCTTAGCCTTGCCCTGCTGGTGGCGGCAGCCATGTTCAGCTGGACGCTTTACAGGCTGCAGCAGGTGAGCCCGGGATTTGACCGTTCCCACCTGCTCACTTTTTCCGTGAACGCCTCCACGCTGGGCAAGTCGAACGAGGAGATACGGCAGGAGTACAAAGAGATCGCCGAAGGCATACACCGTCTGCCTGGGGTCAGCAGCACGGTTTACAGCATGGTAGGTCTGCTCAGCGACAGCGAATGGAGCTCCAACATGACGGTTGCAGGCATTGCGCCGAAGAAAGGTGAGCCTGACCCGGACTACAACAGCATCACGCCCGGCTATCTCAGTACGCTGCGTATCCCGCTGCTCGCCGGGCGCGAGATCAGCGAGAGTGACGTCGAAGGCGGCCAGAATGTAGCGATCGTCGACAAAAAGTTTGTCGACCTGTACTTCGAGGGAAGGCAGCAGGCTGCGCTGGGCCGCAACTTCGGCTTCGGTGGCGGAGACAAGGTCAAGTACGACTACACCATTGTCGGTGTCGTGCCAATGCTCTACACGCGCGACGTGCATGCCTTGTCGCCCAAACCCTATATCTACATGGCCTACGACCAGAGCTTCGCGGCAAAGGGGAGCGATACTCCTCATCCGGCCACCTTTTACGTACGCTCGATAGGAGACCCGGCAGTGCTCGCCCAATCGGTGCAGGCCGCCGTGCATCAGATCGACCCGAACCTGCCGGTCATCGGGCTGGCCAGCGTGAAGCAATTCATCGATACCACCATCTTCGGCGAGCGGCTCATGGCGTGGCTCTCTGAGATCATGGGCGCGCTGGCCCTGGGGCTGGCCGCCGTGGGCCTCTACGGCGTGCTGGCCTTCGCTGTGGCGCAGCGCACGCGCGAAATCGGCGTGCGCATGGCACTGGGGGCCGACCGCGCCAGCATCTCCGGCCTCATGCTGCGGCAGACCCTGCGCGTGGTGGCGGCCGGCGGCGTTGCCGGAGTTCTGCTGGCCTGGCTCGGCGTCCGGCTGCTCAGGAGCCACGTGGAGCGGCTGGAGATGTCACCTCCCTGGCTCACCGCCGGGGCGGCGATCCTGCTGCTCGCGGTGATGCTTCTGGCCAGCTACCTGCCCGCCTACCGGGCCTCGCATGTAGAGCCGATGGAAGCGCTGCGGTCGGAATAGCTTCTAGCCGCAGCCCTGCACTTCGGCCCTGCCGCTCTCATTCGCCACCGCAACCGTGGATGCGCTACTCTCGGCGTTACAACTTTTCCTGGGCTGCGGGTTCTATCTATGTTGGATTGGATGAGGAAGGGAGGTGTCCGGAGATGAGGCACCTGAACACAGCCTGCAACACTCTTGCCTTGCTTCTCACCGTGCTGCCGGCACTGGCGCGTGCAGACCATGCCCATACCGGCACTGAGCCTGTGCGCGCCGTCCGTCTAAGTGACGTAGAAGGT
>CAYQYM010000466.1:0-1757 GCA_964421715.1 uncultured Acidipila sp. | reverse complement strand
GGACTTTCTCGACCCGGTGACGGGGCGGAGGCAGGCGTTCCCCCGGGTCCACCTCAAGGCCTTGACCAGGGTGGAAGTGGCCGTTCTCGCGCGCCGCGCCAAGCTTACCGTTGAGCAGACGCTGCTGCGCATGCGCGAGGCCGGCGTGGACTCGATGCCGGGTGGAGGGGCCGAGATTTTTGCCGATCGCGTGCGGCACATTATCTGCGACCACAAGATTGATGGCGACGAGTGGCTGGAAACAGCCCGGCTGGCCCATAAGCTTGGTTTCCGCTCAAATGCCACCATGCTCTACGGGCACATCGAGAATGATGAAGACCGCGTGGATCATCTGCTTCGCCTGCGCGCCCTGCAGGACGAAACCGGCGGCTTTCAGACTTTCATACCGCTGGCCTTCCACCCGGATAATACGCCGCTTGGGCATCTGCCCCGCACCACCGGAATGACAGACATCCGGCAGATTGCGGTCAGCCGTCTGCTGCTGGACAACTTTGCGCACATCAAGGCCTACTGGCAGATGATGACCCCGAAGATTGCGCAGATCGCGCTTCGCTTTGGCGCTGACGACATCGACGGTACCGTGGTGGAAGAAAAGATCTACCACGACGCGGGCGCGACCACCCCGCAGGGCATGCGGCGTGAGGAGCTGGTGCGGCTCATTCGCGCAGCCGGTCGCGAGCCGGTTGAGCGGGACACGCTCTACCGGCCGGTATCACGTACGGAAGACACGTTCACCGTCGCCGTGTAGTCAGCGCTCCACACGACGGCGAGAGGCGCCTACCTAAGCTGCGCATGTTGTTCCTGCACCGTCCTCGGAAGCTCTATGGACGGGGTGGACCAGCATCCCGGCAGGGCCTGCGCGCAATCACAGGTCAACGGTATCGCTGCCGCAGTTTGGCAGGCTCAAAGGCCAGCGTCCACTCCGCCGGGCTGTCTGCAAGGAAATCCGCGGGAATGGATTCCACCGTGTGCGATGAGAGCCCAAAGCGGCACCCGATGGCCCAGGTTCCGGCGCGGCGCGCGGTCAGGATGTCCACGTCCGAATCGCCGATCATCACCGTCTCATGAGGATGCACACCGGCCTCGACCATCAGCCTGAGCAGTCCCTCCGGGTCAGGCTTCTTGGTGCTGAAGCTGTTACCGCCGTAGATGCGAAACATGTATGGCGAGAGCTCCAGGGCGTCGCAGATGGCCTCGCACGGGCCAACCGGCTTGTTTGAGAGCACGGCCAGTTTGCGTTGTGAACCATCGGGCGCTGCGCGGATCGCGTCGAGCGCTGCGAAGACGCCAGGGTAGACGTAGGTGTGGTCCAGCTTGTGCTCGCGGTAGTAGTCAAGGAAGTGTGCAAGCGCATCGGCCACCAGCGCCTCGTCTGCGGGGTCGCCCATTGCGCGCCGCACCAGCATGCCTGCGCCGTCGCCGATGTAGGTGGCGATGATCTCCTCCGGGAGCGGCTGGCGGCCGAACTCCACCAGCATGGCGTTGATGGAATTGGTCAGGTCCTTCTTCGAATCAATCAGCGTTCCGTCCAGGTCGAGCACGACGAGGCGAACAGCATCAGAGGGTATCGGCATACCTGAAGTTTACGGGCAGGCAGGCCAGCATGCGAATGTGCTCCAACGAGGTGGCATACACGTCTAGATCCGAAGTCCCTGGCCCAGTGGCGGCGTCGGGTGCACGGTGCTAGCCTGTAAATATGAAATTTGGCGTGCTGGTGTTTCCGGGGTCCAACTGCGACCACGACACCTATCATGTAG
>CAYQYM010000465.1:0-1771 GCA_964421715.1 uncultured Acidipila sp. | reverse complement strand
GGGCGAGCCAGCGGGTGGCCCTCCGCCATGGCGGGACCACCCCGCGCCTGCTCAATACCTTCATGGATCGCCTCGGCGCGCCGGCCTGGAGCCGCGGCCGCGTTCGCCTGGCAGGCATTGAAAGGCTGCTGCTGCAGGATGTTGTCGCATTCATGACCAGTGACTGAACTCTCCGCGCGGTAAGCGTCCAGCGCCTTCTGGTTCACGGTCTTTTGTGCGAGAGCGGCCGGCGAGCCGGCGGTGAGCAGTGCGGCAGCAGCGAGCGTCAGTCGTCTCCTCGTCAGGACCTTCATCCAGATTTCTCTTGTCAAACCAAAACCATCGATTCAGGCGCGGGAGAAGAGCCGTCCCAGCAGGCTCCTGTGCCGGGAGGGCTCAGCACCCTGAAAGATGCCGGCGGGCTCGGGCTGCTCCGGCAGCTCCTGCCCGCAATAGATTGCTCGCGGATTGGTCTCACAGAGCCGCTCGGCAGTCTCCTGGCCCCAGCGGTTGGCCAGCAAACCCCGCGCCTCGCTCATCACCGGGGGGCGCGAGGTGAGGTTGTGCGCGTCGGTGGCAATCACGTGTACAAAGTTCTGGTCGATGAGCTTGTGCGCCATGGCCTGGGCAGTGCGACCAAAGCGGCCTGTCAGTGACGAGGCCGTGACCTGGATCAGGCACCCTGCGCGCAGCCAGTCCACCAGCCGCTCCGGGTGGCGCTGCAGCACGGGGTTCCGCTCAGGGTGCGTGAGGATGGGCTGCATGCCGGCCACCATCATCTCGTAAAAGGTCTCGCCGATGGTTGCCGGAATCATGAGGTCGGCAAACTCCACCAGCAGGTACTTTGTGCCATTCACGGTGTAGCGGGTGCGGTGCTCGAAGGCGTCCTCTATGTTGTCGTAAGAGAGATGGAAGTCACAGCCCGTGCCGAGCTCGACCGCGCCATTGACCTGGTGCCTTAGCTCAGCCAGCCGCTCGGCAATGAGCTCCGGCTTGAAGTCGTAGCGGTGATTTGCATGCGGCGTGCAGACGATGTGCGTGATGCCGTCCTGCGCGGCCATCTCGACCATCCTGACCGAGGTCTCCAGGTCCGCCGCACCGTCATCGAGTCCATGCAGCAGATGGTGGTGTACGTCGATCATTGTGAGGCCAGCGTTCCCACCAGCGAGCGGAAAATGCCGAAGCCGTCAGCGGAGCCCAGCAGCAATTCACTGGAGCGGTCAGGGTGCGGCATCATGCCGAGCACGTTGCGCCCCTCGTTGAGGACGCCGGCGATGTTGCCGAGCGAACCATTGGGATTGGCCTCTGGCGTGATGTTGCCTTGCTCGTCGCAGTAGCGGAAGGCGATACGGTCGTCCCGTTCGAGCGCAGCCAGTGTCTCGGCGTCACAAAAGTAGTTCCCTTCCATGTGGCCGATGGGAATCTTTAGCACTGCTCCGAGATTCAGTTCATGGGTGAAGGGTGAGTTTACGGTCTCCGTACGCAGGTGCACCTGGCGGCAGATATATTTCAGGCCCGCATTTCTCATCAGCGCGCCGGGCAGCATGCCGGCCTCACAGAGAATCTGGAAGCCGTTGCAGATGCCAAGCACGAGGCCACCCTCGGCCGCAAAGCGCTTCACGGATTGCATGACGGGAGAAAAGCGCGCGAGCGCCCCCGTCCGAAGATAATCGCCATAGGCGAAGCCGCCCGGCACCAGGATCGCATCGCAGCCTTCTAGGTCGGAAGAGTCGTGCCAGAGAAAGGTAACCGGCTGATTCGCCAGAGTGGAGACTACATGATAGGTGTCGTG
>CAYQYM010000464.1:0-1772 GCA_964421715.1 uncultured Acidipila sp. | reverse complement strand
GTGCAGGGATGGATCCAGCGAGGCCTCGACGGTGCCCAGCGGAGCGCCAGTGGCCGCCTCGAAGAAGCGCACCTCGAGCGTGTCTGCATCCTTGTGCGACCAGCCGAAGATATACTGTCCGGCGGGAAGCTGCAGCCGGCCAAAGCGCACCGGCACCTGCGCCATCACGTAATGGGAATACTTGCCCTCGGCCGAGTATCCCGCAGTAATCAGCACCACGCCGGCAACGTAGTGGCCGTGTCCATCCGTGATGCCGGAGGCGGTGCGCAGCTCCGTCTCGATGCGCTCCTGGATCACAGGCGCGCGTGCCGGAACGATGGCAGCCAGCTCAGCTTCGGTAGCGCTGCGCCAGGTGGAGCGCGCCTCCTGCGCCGGCAGGCTGAGAGTGCAAACCAGAACAGCCATCAATACGAGCAGTTTCTTCATCGCCGGTTCTCCGCCGTTTATCCAGTTAAGTCAAGGTGCACAATGCCGCGTTGCAAAGCGGTTGTCGCTGCCTGTGTCCGGTCTGTCACGCCCATCTTGCTCAGCAGACTGTTGATGTGTGTCTTGACGGTGGCCTCTGAGATATTCAGGTGCGAGGCGATCTCCTTATTGCTGCGGCCGGCCACAATGGACCGTAGCACGTCGAGCTCGCGGGCCGTCAGCTCAGAGCCGCTCATGCGTTCGGCCAGCCGCTCCGCCACTGGTGCGGGAATGCGCGACTTGCCTGCATGCACGCTGCGGATCGCGTCCATCAGCTCCGCCGTGCTCATGCCTTTCAGCAGGTAGCCGCGCGCACCGGCCTGCAGCGCACGGTAGATGTCCTCATCGCCATCGAAGGTAGTCAGCACGATGACGCGGGCCTGCGGGTTGTGCTGGCGAATCTGCGCGATGGCATCAACGCCGCCCATCTTCGGCAGCCGCAGGTCCATCAGCACAATGTCAGGCCGGTGGCGCAGAAACATGTCGATGGCCTCGAGCCCATCGGAGGCCTCGCCAACAACACGCACATCGGGTGCTGTCGTAAGCAGCGCGACCAACCCCTGCCGCACAATATGGTGGTCATCCACTACCAGTATTCGGATCGGTTCGCTCATCGCCTCTCTCCCGTCCTCTCATCCTGCTGCCGTCGCATACCACCCTGCGCCACACCGTCGCCGGCAACGTGAACGCGCACGCGTGTTCCCGCGCCCGGCGCACTCTCGATGCTGATCTCGCCGCCGATGCGCTGCACTCGTTCGTGCATGCCCAGTATGCCGAAGTGGCCGTCCGGCACGGCCGCCGGCGCAAAACCCTGGCCGTCGTCTTCCACCAGGAGCGTCACTGCGCGATCGTCAAACCGCAGCACTGTTTCTATTCTGCCGGCATGCGCGTGCCGGGCAGTATTGGTGGCCGCCTCCTGCGCGATGCGCAGCAGCTCGTCTTCCGTCTCCCTGGCCAGCGGACGGTTGGTCCCTTCCACGCGGAAGCTGAGCCCTAGCCCGGTTGAGGCGGTAGCGCGCTCCAGTGCGGTCCGCAGCCGGGAAGCGAAGTCCTGCGTCGCGCTCTCCGCGCGCAACTGCCAGATGGATCTGCGTGCCTCGGCCAGGCTGGAGCGGACCAGTGTGCGGGTCACATCGAGCTGCGCACGCGCCGCCTCCCTAGAGCTTTCCAGCAGCGCACTCACCAGCTCCAGCTGCCCGGAAACAGCAACGAAGCCCTGTGCGAGCGTGTCATGAATCCCGCCCGCGATGCGGCTCCGCTCCCCCCTCCCGGCGCGCAGCACCCCCTCAACGCGGCGCACCCCCCCA
>CAYQYM010000463.1:0-1773 GCA_964421715.1 uncultured Acidipila sp. | reverse complement strand
ATCCGGTCCTCCGCCAGCGCCAGCCCATGCTGCGCAAGGAAGGCCGAGATCCCAGGAAAGCGCGCCCTGAGGTCCAGCCCCTTCACGTGTCGCATGTCCAGGAAGACTTCTTCGCCGGCCAGCCCCTCCCGCGTAATCGCGCGCGCCACCACGTCCCGTGGCGCCAGCTCCAGCAGCGGATGGTAGCGTTCCATGAACCGCTCGCCCGCCCCGTTCCTCAGGTGTGCGCCCTCGCCGCGCAGCGCCTCTGACAGCAGAAACCGCGGCAGCCCCGGCATGCTGATCGCCGTCGGATGAAACTGGTAAAACTCCATGTCCGCAATCTCTGCGCCCGCCCGGTAGGCCATCGCAATCCCGTCCCCGGTCGCCACCGCCGGGTTCGTCGTGTCGCTGTAGACCTGGCCCGCCCCGCCGCTGGCCAGCAGCACCGCCCGCGCCTGCACGCTGCAACGGCTTCCGCCCCGATCCAGCAGCACGATGCCCAGCACCTCTCCGCCGCGTTCCACCAGGTCCACGCAGGTCGTCCACTCCGCCAGCTCTATGTTGGCTAGGCCACGCGCGTGCGCCAGCAACGAGCGGCCAATCTCCGCCCCGGTCGCGTCTCCGTTCGCATGCAGAATGCGGTTGCGGCTGTGCGCGCCCTCCCGCGTCAGCATCAGCCTTCCGCCCTTGCGGTCAAAGCCGGTGCCCCATGCCAGCAGCTCCTCCACCCGCACCGGACCCTCCTCCACCAGCACGCGCGCCGCACGCACATCCACCAGCCCGTCTCCCGCCGCAATCGTGTCTTCGAGGTGCAGCTCGACGTCCTCCGGCCCGCTCATCGCGACCGCAATGCCCCCCTGCGCGTAGGAGGTGTTTGATTCGCCCAGCGCCTCCTTGGTCACCACCAGCACCCGGCCCGCCTCGGCCAGCGAAATCGCTGCCCGCAGCCCCGCGATGCCCGCTCCCACCACCACAAAATCCGTGCTCGACGCCACCTGCATAACGCTTTACGCTAACACGCTGCCGCCCGTGCCACGCACCTCCGCACCTGCCCCTGCGATACCATAAAAGCAGCGTGAGAACGATTCCTGTCACGACTGCCTCCGCCGCCTACCGCGTCGTTCTCGGTCCCGGACTCCTCGCCGGCCTCTACCCCCGCCTGCGGCCCCTGCTCGCCGGCGGCCGTCGCCTCATCGTCCTCACCTCGCCCCAGATCTGGGCCCTCTGGTCCCGCCGCTTTCTCGCCTCGTTCCCGGCGGGCACCGCCCCGCCTGTCCTCTTCCTGCCCCCCGGCGAACGATTCAAGCGCCTCGCCGCCATCGAATCCCTCGCAGGACAGATGCATGAGCTTGGCGCTGATCGCCGCACACTGCTCCTCGCTTTCGGCGGCGGCATCCTCGGCGACGCAGGCGGCTTTCTCGCCTCCATCTACATGCGCGGCATCGACTACGTCCAGATGCCCACCACCCTGCTCGCCCAGGTCGACTCCTCCGTAGGCGGAAAGACAGGCGTCAACCTCGCCCACGGCAAAAACCTCCTCGGCAGCTTCCATCACCCGCTCGCCGTCTTCGCCGATACGGACACCCTCGCCACCTTGCCCGAACGCGAGCTACGCGCTGGCCTCTTTGAGATCATCAAGGCTGGCCTCATTCGAGATGCGAAGCTCTTCACCCGGCTCGAGCAGGGCGGCAATATCCTTGCCGATGTTCCCGCTCTCGCCTCCGTCATCGCCGCCTCCGCCCGCATCAAGGCCGCCATCGTCTCTGAGGACGAGCGTGAACACGGCCCGCG
>CAYQYM010000462.1:0-1779 GCA_964421715.1 uncultured Acidipila sp. | reverse complement strand
GACCACGACGCGCAGGTTCGGGAGCGCAGCCATCTCGGCGTCCAGGTAAGGCGCGCAGTTGGCCAGCTCCGCGGGCAGCGGCTTGTTTGCCGGCGGTGCGCAGCGCACTACCGAGGTGATCTGCATGCCGCGCAGCTGCATGCCGTCCTCGCGTGAGGCGCCGTGCGGCTGCGAGGCGAAGCCCGTGTCATAGAGCGTGGGGTATAGAAATTTTCCTGAGCCGTCCCCGGTAAACGGCCGTCCGGTTCGATTGGAACCGTGCGCACCTGGTGCCAGGCCGAGCAGCAGAACGCGGGCGTCCGGGTCGCCAAAGGAGGGCACGGGCCGTCCCCAGTACTCCCAGTCCATGTAGGCGCGACGGCGCTTATGCGCAATCTCCTCGCAGTAGGTGCGCAGCCTCGGGCAGCGCTCGCAGGCAGTTACCTGCTGGTTCAGCAGCCTCAAAGCTGCAGCATGTTTGCTCTCCGGCATCTCAGGCAATGCTAAAGCCTTCACCCCCGCCGCAGCAGAAAAGCACGCACTTGCGTAGAATAGTGTCCGCTCGCAACGGAAAGCCTGTGCTACTGCTTCCAACCTTGCATGGCAACTAATGAGGATCCGGAACTTATGAACCTGATGATGCAAAGGATGACGCTGGGAGTGGCGGCTGCGGCCCTGCTGGCAGGCGCGGGGTGCACAAAGCACGCACCCGCCTCCGCCAACAGCGCACCGCAGCCCTCGGCTCACACCGAGGCTATTAACGGGGAAGACGTCGTTCGCCTTGAGCGCACACCCACGGCCGGCTCCAGCCAGCCGGAGTTCCTTTCCGCAACCGTCCTGCCCGGCCGTGGCATGAACCTCTTTCAGATCACGGCGAACATTCCCGGCAAGGGTGAGGTCTCGCTGTTTGCCTCGCCCACCATCGCCGACGCCGCCTCCAAGCTGAACCTCACCGGTGCCGACGAGTACGGAAATGCGAGCTTCTCCTTTGGCGGTGCCTTCCTGGTGCCCTATCCCAACCGCATCCGCGGCACGCTCTCCACCGATGGCAAGGCCATCACCACCGAATGGCACGGCAAGCAGATCACGCTGCCCGCGAACTGGAAGGGCAAGAAGCCGGGCGCCAAGAGGCACGCAATGCACGGGCTTATCCTGGCCGACAAGACGGAAGACGTGAAGACGGCCAATACTGCGGATGGCCAGACGGTGACCGGCACCATCCACGCTGGGGACTTCGGCGGCCACTGGCCGTCAAAAACTGATCTCTATATCTCGATCGCCCTCAGCGGCAACGCCGTGCAGGCCACCATTACCGCAAAGAACATCGGCACTGAAGAGGAGCCGATGGCCATCGGCTGGCACCCCTACTTCAGAATCCCGAGCGGCGACCGCAAGCAGGCTAGGCTGCATATTCCCGCGCTGGAGCGCGCGCTCGTCAACAACTACGACGACGTCTTTCCCACGGGAAAGCTCGAACCGGTCAAGGGAACGAAGTATGACTTCAATGCGCCGGACGGCGTGCCGCTTGACGACATCTTTCTTGATGACAACTTCGCGAACCTGCAGCGCACCGGGGGAGCCGTCACGGTTGATCTCGTCGATCCTGCTTACCGCTACGGCATTCACGTCGAGGGTCTATCGCCCGAGATAAAGACGGTGCAGGTCTACGCGCCGCCGGAGAAGTCCTTCGTCGCCATCGAAGAACAGTTCAACTTTGGCGACCCTTGGGGTAAGGAGTGGCGCGGCAAGGACACCGGCATGGTGACGCTCAAGCCGGGTCAGTCCGTCACGTGGCAGTGC
>CAYQYM010000461.1:0-1789 GCA_964421715.1 uncultured Acidipila sp. | reverse complement strand
GGGCCGCAAGCAAATCATCCACGGTGTGGGCCGGGATGGTGGGAAGGCCATGAGCAGCGCGGGGGACGGGCAAGGGCGCGGAGAGACCGGGGATATGCTGTGGCCCGTCGATTGCCGGAAGCTGCTCACGCATCGCGCGCTTCAGCCACAGCGCGGAGACGACCGCACCGACGGCTGCCACCAGCACGACGACTGCGACAAGGCCGAGCGTGATGCGGAGAAAAGAAGCGAAGAGGCTGCGCCTGCGTTCTTCCGCCGGGATGGGCTGGGTCATGCGTCCAGGAGACATGTTGGCTGCATTGTCTCATCCGGCGCACGCCCGCACTGTTACAGGCCGGTTTGCTCCGGCTCAGGCCACGGCGGCGATGCGCTGGATCAGATCGTGCTGCTCGTGTTCATTTTCCGCGCCGATAGTGAACGCGTCGAGCACGCCGGTGCCGAGGGCAAACTTCAGCGCCTCGTCCTGGCGGGTACGCATGGCGCCCTGGCCGAGGATCTTCATGCCGATGATGCCTTTGCCTTCGGCTCGCATCTGCCTGACCACGCCGATCACGGTGGCCGGATCGGCGTCCATGTGCGCGCCTACGGGGTTCAGCCGTACCAGGTCTATCTCCACCCAGGGCGAGGCCGCCGCCGCCCGCAGCGCCCCGAGGCTGTGGCAGGAGACACCATGGGCGCGTATGTGGCCCTTCTCCTTCGCCTCGGAGAAGACATCCATCACACCGCGGTAGCGAGTGGTCCAGTCGTCCTCCACGGTGCAGTGAATCAGGCAGATGTCGATATAGTCAGTGCCCAGCTCGCGGCGGAACCGCTCGAGATCCTCCCTGGCCTGCTTAGGCTCTCGTGAATCGCATTTGGTCATCACGATGACCTTCTCGCGAGGCACGTGCTTGAGCGCTTCGGCTACGTCAGGATGGCTGCCGTAGGAATCCGCTGTGTCAAAGAAGTTAAGGCCGCGTTCATAGCCGGCAAGCAGCAGCTTAGGCAGAGTGCTGGTGCGGGTCTGGTTGGACGCGCCGCCGCCGCCGATGGTGCCGGTACCCATGGCCAGCCGGCTGGTCCGGATGCCGGTCTTTCCCAGCACCACTGTGTCACTGGCCGAGTAAGGCGGTAACGTGGCGGCGGACAGATGCGGCGTGAGCAGGGTAGCCCCGGCGCCTGCCGCGGCCGCGGTTAGAAATTCTCTCCGATTCATGGAAAGCACCTCCCGGCATGCCGGAAAGCTACGCCGGTTTCTAGGTAGATGCGCTTCGAGGACGCCACCAAAGGAAAATCGCAAGTGCGATGAGGGCCAGCAGCGGAAAGATGAGCAGGCTGCCCTCCGGGCCGGTAGCGCCGCCGCTCAGCGGCACGGGGCCGGAAGGGCGGCTGGCCAGCAGGTGTCCACGCACAAGGATGCCGCTGTCGGCAGTGCCGAAGAGGAAGCTCTGGCCCCAGTCCCACGCGGCATGAAAGCCGATGGCCCACCAGAGCGAGCCGGTAAGCCGCAGGCTGAGGCTGAAGACCAGGCCCACGGCCGCGGCTGAGGCGATGCCGGTTCTGGATTCGCCGCTGTTCCCCAGGTGACTTGCACCGAAGAGCGCCGAGAGCAGCAGCGCAGCCCACCAGAAGCCGATGCCGCGCGCCAGCGTGAACTGCAGGTAGCCGCGCAGCAGCGACTCCTCAAACAGCCCGACCAGCAGAAAGCCGCAGGCCCATGCGAGTCCAAAGCGCAGGGCCGCGAGGGCCGTGATGCCGGTGCCGGTGAACGCGACCAACCCGGCCAGGGGAAGACTGAGACACAGCTGTC
>CAYQYM010000460.1:0-1792 GCA_964421715.1 uncultured Acidipila sp. | reverse complement strand
AGCTTGCGCTCTGTCTCGATGTCGCGCACCTGCGGGACGTTTTCGAGGATGACCTCGTCCTCTGTAAGAATGGCGGCGGCCATGCAGGGCAGCGCAGAATTCTTTGCGCCGCTCACGCGAATGGTGCCAAGCAGCGGGTTGCCGCCGCGAACGACAAACTTGTCCATGGGTGGGGTGGAGACTCCTGTGGCCTAGTGTAAATAGAAGTGTAAATCGAAGCGCCGGTCCGGAGGAGTTGCTGAATGAGGTGACCGCAGCGGCAGGGGCGCCAGCGGGAATATCAGGATCAAACAGGAGTGGCCAGAAGAATGTCTTTCTGGCCGTTCATAGCACACGTATCAACGCTGCGCCTGTTTACAGCTCGAGGGTCGAGTCCTCAATCGCACGGCGAACATTGCCGTCGGACTTGGCCAGCCTGCGCACCGCCTCTGGCTTGTCCACCCCGGCTTTAAGCATGACCAGCGCCACCGGCACGCTGCGGCCGGCGCTTTTTATGGTGCGCACGGCTTCTTCGCGTTCGATGCCGCAGGCGCGCATCAGTATGCCGATGCCGCGCTCGATCAGCTTCGAGTTCTGCATGTGTACATTCACCATCAGGTTTTCGTACACGTAGCCCAGGCGGGTCATTGCCCCGGTCGTGATCATGTTCGTGATCATCTTTTGCGCCGTTGCCGCCTTCATGCGGGTTGAGCCGGAGATGACCTCGGGACCGACCTCGGCCACAATCGAGATGTCAGCCGCGCCGGAGATGGGCGTGTTCTGGTTGCAGGTAACGCAGGCCGTCTTTGCGCCGCGTGCGCGGGCGTAGGCCAGTGCGGCAACAACATAAGGCGTGCGTCCGCTGGCGGAGAGGCCAATCACGACGTCCTTGCGTGTGGGGCGGCGGCGCGCCATGTCGCGCTGCCCCAGCTCCTCGGAGTCTTCATTCACCTCGACCGGCGAGGCGAGCGCCTTGGGACCGCCGGCCATCAGGTATTGAATCGTCTGCGGGGCATTGGAGAAGTAGGGCGGGCACTCACAGGCGTCCAGTGCGGAGATGCGTCCGCTCGACCCGGCGCCGACGTAGATCAATCGGCCACCGTCGCGCAGGCTGCGCGCCACCGCATCGATGACCAGCGCGATCTCGGGCAGCGCCTTTTTGACTGCCGCGGCCACCTTGGAGTCTTCGTGGTTGATGATCCGCGCTATCTCCAGCGCAGATTTCGTGTCGAATCCCTGAGAAGCTTCGTTTGCGCTTTCCGTGGCCAACTCGTGCAGGCTGGTGGCTGGCTTCTTGTGCCCGTCCTGGGCCTCTAAATCTTCGGTATGAGCGGTTATGGTTGCCATGTCTGCTTGTTTGTTGGCCGTACCGTTACATTTACAGTCTACTGCGAACTGGACAGCGCGGAACAAAAATCGGTCCCACCATGCGGGACTACGAATGTGCTTGGATGCAGTCTGCGACGCAATCGTGGAATGCGGGACGGACCTGCTGAATCCTTCTGTTCTCTCGCGTAGGCCAGGTGCGATTCGTCAGCAGCACGACCGCCAGCTCGCGTTCCGGGTCCAGCCATAGCGAGGTTCCGGTGAAGCCGAGATGTCCGATAGACCGCGGGCCGAACTGCGTGCCCGAGGATGAGGGCGCGCCCGGCGTGTCCCAGCCAAGCGTCCGGCTGGTTCCGGCCGGATGCTGCTGCCGCCGGCTGAACAGGTCAACTGTCTCAGGACGGAAGAGCGCAGTGCCCTTGGGCAGGAGACCCACGCGCAGCATGCAGGCTGCAAAGCGCAGCACGTCTTCTGCGGTGGAGAAGAG
>CAYQYM010000459.1:0-1804 GCA_964421715.1 uncultured Acidipila sp. | reverse complement strand
CAAGCTCCGCTTTACCGGGTTGCGATGAGTCGAACGAAGCTTCTCCACAAACTGGGCCCTGATGCTCGAAGTGTGCCCCCGCCATGTCGTAGAACTTACATCAGCCGCGCGTCGTCGGAAGAGCGATGACCATCACTGTTCCAAACGCCAGTCCGGCTGATAATCCAGTTCCGTGGCTGATAGGATTGGACGGCTGACTCCCGTTGCCAGCGTTCTGCTCTACCCGCGCCTTGACACCCACGGTTCCGGCACGCGATGCTAAAGTGCTGGGAGTGGGTTGGTTTCCCCCTGTTGCCGCGCGGCTCTGCTATCTCTGTGTCCCGCTGGTTTCCCGTGTTGAAATTTACTTTGCTCCTTGCGTGCCCGCCGGTCGGGCGCCGGAGCGCCGAAGGACTTGAGTGTTGACGTTGAATCTGCTGGCATTCGCCGCCCTGCCCCCCGGCATCGTTTCCTTCCTGCCGTTCGTGCTCATCATCGCGGTCTTTTACCTGCTGCTCATCCGCCCCAACCAGAAGAAGCAGCAGCAGTGGCAGCAGATGCTGTCCACGCTGAAGCCGGGAGACCGCGTCACCACCACCGGCGGCGTGAAGGGCACCGTGATTTCGGTCAAAGAGGACGCGGTGCAGCTGCGCCTGCCCCCGGACAACATCAAGATGGAATTTGTGAAGAGCGCAATCGCCTCCGTTACGACGGACGATACGAAGTAACGACGGCAAAGAATCCAGAGGCTGTGAAACAGAATCACCATGCGTAAGAACCTTACCCAGAAAACCATTCTCATCCTGGCCATCCTGGTCATCTTCGTCTATGGCATCTTCGGGCTGCCCCGCGGGCTGAGCGGCTCGGCACTGAAGGCTTCGCTGCTGGACCGCATCCACCTCGGGCTCGATCTCAAGGGCGGCACGCACCTCGTGCTGCAGGTGATGGTAGACGAGGCGCTGAACGCGCAGACGGACAACGATGCCAGCCACCTGCAGGCTGACCTGCAGCAGAACCAGCTCACCGGCACCGTGACCAAGCCGGACACGACGCACCCGGAGACAATCCAGATCAGCGGGGTGCCGCTGGACCGCGCGAGCGACCTGCGCAGCCTGGTCAGCGCACGCTACGGCCGCGACTACGACCTGGCTTCCAGTGCCAACGGCGGCTTTACGCTCACCATGAAGCCCAGCGCCATCGCCGACCTGAAGAATCGCACGCTGCAGCAGGCGATTGATGTTATCCGGCAGCGCGTCGATTCGCTCGGCGTAAGCGAACCGGTGATCCAGGAGTACAACCTGGGGTCAAATCAGATTCTCGTTGAGCTTCCCGGCGTGGACGATCCGGGCCGCATCCGCGACGTGATCCAATCCACCGCGCGCCTTGAGATTCACGAGGTGATGGGTGGCCCATATCCGAGTGAGCAGGCGGCCCTCGAGCAGCTCGGCGGCACGCTTCCTTATGATGCGGTGCTGCTGCACACCGCCCCCGGCGCCAGCGCGCCCGGCTCGGGAGACGAGGTCTACGAGGTGCGCAAGACGGCCGAGGTGGCCGGCACGGACATCCGCGACGCGCAGGCGAACCGCAACCCGAACACGAACGAGCCTGAGGTCGTCTTCTACCTGACGACCACGGCCGGCGACCACTTTGCGCAGTTCACCGGCGCGAACAAAGGCAAGTCGCTTTCCGTAGTGCTCGACAACAAGATCCGTGAAGTGGCCACCATCCGCGACCAGATTCGCGACCAGGGCACGATCTCCGGCGGCGGCATCACCGAGCAGGGCGCAAAGGACCTCTCCATGCTGCTGCGCACCGGCGCGCTCCC
>CAYQYM010000458.1:0-1806 GCA_964421715.1 uncultured Acidipila sp. | reverse complement strand
GTTACTCCCTCCGGCCGCACTCTCTGGATCCATTCGCGCGGTACCATCCAGCGCGATGGCGCGGGCAAAGCACTCTCCATCCTTGGCATCAGCATGGACGTGACCGACGCCCGGCTAGCCGAAGAGGCCCTGCGCCGCACGGAGAAGCTGGCCGCCGCCGGCCGGCTCGCTGCCACTGTCGCCCACGAGGTCAACAACCCGCTCGAATCACTCACCAACCTTATCTATCTCGCCTCGCAGACCGACGGCCTGCCTTCCGCGGCCCGCCAATATCTCGGCACGGCCGACCAGGAGCTTCGCCGGCTGGCCCACGTCGTCCGCAAGACGCTCGGCTTCCACCGCGAGTCCCCCTCCAATTGCCCCGTAAACGTCAGTGTCCTCGTCCAGGAGATCAGCGAGCTCTACCGCTCCCGCGCCGCCGGCCGCTCGGTCCGCATTACCTGCTCGGTTCCCGCCCAGGTTCCAGTCCTGGCCAACGGCGGTGAGATCAAGCAGGTGGTCGCCAACCTCATCGCCAATGCCATTGACGCCAGCACCGGCACCGAGGTCCGCGTCACCGTCCACGTCCGCGAAAACGAGGCCGTGATCGCCGTCGCCGACCAGGGCACCGGTATCAGCGAAGCCGACAGCCGGCACCTCTTCGAGCCCTTCTTCACCACCAAGCCGGACATCGGTACCGGCCTCGGGCTCTGGGTCTCGCAGCGCATCATCGCAAGCCACGGCGGCCGCATCTGCGTCGAAAGCAGCAAGCAGCCGGACCGGTCCGGCACCACCGTCACCGTCTTCCTGCCCCTCGCGCCCATCCCCCCCGCAGCCGGCGCGCTCCCAACCGCAGATCCCACCCGCAACTGAGCCCGCCGCCATCATTTTTCCCTATGCCTGCTATTACTTTTCCTGATACACGGTCTGCGCATTCCCCTGCGCGATACCCTAGCCTTAACTGCCAGGCACCACACCAGCCCGAGGAGATGCATGTCCAACGAATACCGTAATTTCCTCTCGCTCTCGTACGGAGAGCTGGAAGACCTCAACCTGAACGCGAAGGAGCAGCGCCGGAACCGCGTCGCTCCCGGCAAAATCCAGGAAGAGCGCCTGAAGTACCTCACAGACGAGAAGGGCATCAAGGCCGTCACCCTGCTGTTCAGCGACCTCGAAGGCCGCCTGCACATGCTCGATTACGATAAGAAGTTCCTCGTCAAAAACTGGGACAATCTCACCTTCGACGGCTCCTCCATCCGCGGCTTGACCGCCCAGCGCGAGAGTGACCTCCGCCTCGGCATCGACTGGAGCGCCTTCTACTGGACCCCGGCCGACATCTTCGGCTCAGGCAAGGTGCTGGTCTTCGGCGAGGTCATCGACAAGCAGGGAACCCCCTACTCCGCGGACATGCGCGGTGTTCTCAAGGGCTATGCCTCCCGCCTTCATGCCGACCACGGCTACACCCTCAACGCCGCCAACGAAATTGAAGGCTTCCTCTTCGCCGGCGTCGACGCCGAGCGCCGCTTCCCGGAGACCGGCGAGTTCGAATACGTGAACACCGGCGGCTACTATCACTCCCTCCCCGGCGACCCGCTGCGCACCTTCATTGACACCACCGCCGAAGTCCAGCGCGCGATGGGCTTCCAGAACGAAAAGGACCATCCCGAGGTCGCGCCCTCGCAGTTCGAGATCAACTAATCCTACTCCGAGGTCGTCAACGCCGCTGACCAGATCCAGCTCTACAAGCTCATCTGCCGCCAGGTGGCGACCCGCATGGGCCTTACCGCCTCGTTCCTGCCCACGCCTGTTCGTCGAACCCACGGCAGA
>CAYQYM010000457.1:0-1819 GCA_964421715.1 uncultured Acidipila sp. | reverse complement strand
GTTGCGCGCCGCAGCTCCACGGTCGGGTTTCTGCTGCGCCAGCCCAAGACCTACGGCCTCGCCCTCGGCTTCGGTTCCTACAACTATGTCTTCTATCTGCTGCTCACCTGGCTGCCCAGCTATCTCTCGATTGCACTGCACATCGACCTGCTGCACTCCTTTCTTTACACCGGCGCGCCATGGCTCTTTGCCACCTTCACGGATCTGCTCTTCGGCGGCTGGCTCATTGACGCGTTGATTGCGCGCGGCCTCAGCCCGCAGGGGGTGCGCAAGTCCGTGCTGCTGGGCGGCAGCGCGCTCGGGTTAGGCATTCTGGGCGCGGCCCAGGCACACAGCGCAAGTGCGGCCCTGCTCTGGATCAGCCTCTCGATCGGCGGCCTCGCCGCGGCGGCTCCCGTGGGCTGGTCGCTGCTCTCGCTGGTTGCGCCGGAGGAGGGCGTGGGCACGCTTGGCGGCATTCTGAACCTGTCCAACCAGATCTCGGGTATCAGCGCGCCCGTCATCACCGGCTACCTGGTGAACACGCGCCACTCATTCACGCTGGTCTTTGTCATTCCGGCGATTTATCTGCTGCTCGGGCTCTTTGGGTATTCGGTTCTGCTGGGCCCCATCGAGCGCATGCCCTCACCGCCCACGCAGCGTGGCGCGGGTGGACCCGGTTGAGATGCCGCCGTCCACCAGCAGCGTCTGCCCTGTAATGTAGCGGCTTGCCTCTGATGCCAGGAAGACGATGGCGCCGTCCAGATCGTGCGGCGCGCCGGGCCGCTTGAGCGGAATGCGGTCCGTGAGATAGTCCACCCACGCGCGATCTTCATAGAGCACGCTGTTCTGCGCTGTCTTGAACCAGCCGGGCGCCAGGCAGTTTACCGTGATGCCAAAGCGGCCCCACTCGTCGGCCAGGCTCATCGTAAGCTGGCGAATGCCGCCGCGGCTGGCCGTGTATGGTGCAAGCCCCGCGTAGCCGAAGACACTGGTGACGGAGCCGATGTTGATGATGCGTCCGTAGCCGTGCTCAATCATGTGCGGGACCAGTGCCTGCGCCATGAAGAAGCTGCCGCGCAGGTTCGTGTCCAGCACCTGCTGCCAGTCTTCCCAGGTCACGTCGAGCGCGGCCTTGCGCACGTTGCAGCCCGCATTGTTCACCAGGATATGCACCTGGGCGAAGGCCGCCTTGGCTGCATCTGCCGCGGCGTGCAAGCTGGTCTCGTCGCGCACGTCGAGTGAGACGCAGGCGGCGCGGCGCCCGAGTCCGCGTATCTCTTCCGCAAAGGGTTCGAGCGACTCGCGGCGGCGGCTCGTCAGCACAAGATCCGCGCCGGCGCGGGCCAGCGCGCGCGCGAAGTACTGGCCCAGGCCCCGGCTGGCGCCGGTCACCATGGCCACCTGGCCGCTCAGCTCGAAGAGGTTTTCCGGGGGATGCTCCGCACTCATGGTGTCAGCACCACCTTCATCAGCCCTGCCTCACGCGCATGCAGGCGCGCGAACCAGCCTGCTCCTTCCTCAAGCGGCGCGATGGCCGTAATGAGCGGCTTGACCTTGATTCGACCGTCGGCGAGCAGCCGGATAGCTTCCGGGTACTCGCCCGCGGAGGCGGCCGTGCCCTGCAGCCGCAGCTGCCGCGTGACCACCTGCTGCAGCGGCAGCGTGACCTCGCGAGCGATGTTGCCGATCAGCGTCACCGTGCCGCCCCTGCGCGCACACTGGATCGCGGTGTGCACGGTGGCATCCATGCCTACGGCCTCAAAGACTATGTCGACGCCCCTGCCGGCCGTCCTCGCCAGCACCGCGGCTTCGAGCTCCGCGCCGGTGAGGTTGAGCG
>CAYQYM010000456.1:0-1820 GCA_964421715.1 uncultured Acidipila sp. | reverse complement strand
GGGTTGGGGGCGGGCTTTTACTGTTTGCTCCATCCCGCCGGTGGGGCCTTGTGCAGCCGCGCTTCGGGGGTCAGCGCGCGGATCTTGCGAGCGAAGCTGCGCAGGCAGACTTCGCTCTTGCCGATAGGCCCGGCACCGTAGGTCTCGGAATTCATGCCTTGCTGCACGCGCTCGATCAGCCAGGTGTCTTCCTTGTTGACCACGCGGTTGATGCGCCAGTTGGCATAGCGGACAAGCTTCATCGACCTGCTTTCATCCGGCAGCGCATAGGCCATTTCGCGCAGCAGGCAGGTGGTGGGGCTGATTGGCAGCCACTGCATGAAATCGATCTGATCCGCATAGATATCGAAGGCAATGTTCGGCCAGAGCTTGAAGTAGAGCCAGCGGCGGCGGTTTTCCTCGGGCAGCTCTTCCACGTTGGGCAGGTGCGCCTGGTAAAAGCGCTCCCAGAAGTTGGCGCTGGGCTTGTCGACGAGATCACCCTTGAGCCGGTCCACCCAGTCATCCGCGGCGATCTCGTAGGACTTGCCGAAGATGCGGGTGAGGCCATCGTGCGCGACGGGAATGTGGAGGTTGTCGGAGTAGTTGTCGCCGACGTTCTTCCAGTTCACGTCACGCGGGCGCAGGCGCATATTGCCGATCGGCTGCATGTCCTCGAACCGGTACGGCGCGATCTCGGCCTCGTGCGGGGCCATCATTTCGGCAGGTGTCGGAAACACCCCTGGCTTGAGGCAGACCCAGACAAAGCCGCGCCACACTTCAAGCGCGACGGGAGCAAGGCCGTTTTCCTCCAGCTTCAGAGCCGGATAATCGGACTTCATAGGAACGCCGGTGAGGCGGCCATCGGTTTCGTAGACCCAGGCGTGATAGGGGCAGACGAGCTTCTTCGCGCAGCCCATTGTCCCTTCGACCAGTCGCATGGCGCGGTGGCGGCAGACATTGGTGAAGGCGCGCACCTGCCCATCATCGCCCCGCATCACGATCACGCTTTCGCCGATGTAGTCGATGGTGCGCCAGTCACCCGCGTTCGGGATCTCGTTCACGTGGCAGACGATCTGCCACGAAGGGCGGATCACCCGCTCCATTTCGAGCGCATGGTACTCCGGATCGGTGTAGAGCCAGCCGGGCAGGCTCCAGTCCGCATCAGGATCGTGCTCACTCGCGCTGCAGGCCGCGATGGCAGATTGGTGGCCCATACCGAATCTCCAAGGGGGATGAGAAATTGCTTGTTGGACGATCGTACAACAAAGGATAGGATACGCAAGATGAAAGCTCCTGCTGCCCCGCATCAACCTGCCTTTCGCAGGACGCACCCCGACGCACGGCGGCTAGCGCTGATCGAGGCCTGCGCGCGGGTGCTCGCAAGGCTGGGCGCGACCGGCGCAAGCGTGCGCGCGATTGCGGTGGAAGCAGGCGTCTCGCCGGGGCTGGTCGGGCACTATTTCAGCGGAATCGAAGCGCTTGTCGCGGCGACCTACGAACATGTCGAAGACAAGGTGAACGCGACCGTGGACCGGGCTGTGGAAGCGGCAGGGCCCGATCCCCGCGCGCGGCTGGATGCGTTCGTCACGGCGAGCTTCGCACCGCCAATCGCCGATCCGCAGTTGCTCGCCACGTGGATCGCGTTCTGGAGCCTGGTCACCGCGCGGCCCGCCATCGCCGCGCAGCATGACGAGCAATACTCCGGCTCGCGCGCCCGGCTGGAGGCCCTGCTGGGGGCCTGCGGGGTACCCGAAGCACGCCGCCGCCGCGATGCCATCGCCGTCTCGGCGCTGGTCGATGGCCTCTGGTTGGAGCTGTGCCTCTCGCCCGGCTGCTTC
>CAYQYM010000455.1:0-1829 GCA_964421715.1 uncultured Acidipila sp. | reverse complement strand
GGCCCGCGCTGAGAAGGACGCGGCGGAAGAACGCTGGCTGGAACTCGCGGAGATGGTGGATGGCTGAGGCGCTGAGTGCAGTCGGTTGATCTGCGACGCCCCCATCCCCCTCGTCATTGCGAGCGTAGCGAAGCAATCTAGAACGGTTCTGCGCGGCTCTGGATTGCTTCGCTACACTCGCAATGACGAAGTGAGGTGATACGCTTTTGACACATGCCGGTTCTGGCAGGCACCGCTCCTAGTGAGCAAATTCGAATGACGGTTTGCGCCCAGTTGCGGACATTGATGTGGCGCGGCACAGTCAGCGAATGAGCGGCCAACGCGTAACCATTGTGCTCATGAGCACCCTGTTTTTGGCCGCGTGCTCGGCACAGCAAACCCCTGCCAGCCCTTCAACAGGAGAAGGTGGCCGGAAAGCCGGTGAAAACATTACAACGGTATCACTTGCGCCGCACCAGTGGCGAAAAGACCCGGATTGCTTTGAAAAGGGTGCGCAGACCCTTGATGAGGATACCGGTTATTTCGATGTGGGCAGGGTCAAATGGCGAAGCCAAAATGTATTTCGAGGATACCTCTACACCAATTTCGAAGGTGCCACATTCGTCGCGGCAAAACGCACCGAACGTCCTGACGGGTTAGGCGACGGGCACTTCCAAAGCCAAATTTACTCCGAGTCTCCCGCATTCCCGAGCTCAGTCGAGCCGCAGACCCACTGGATTGAGTTTATCGGCCGGGAGGCGCTTTGCAACTCACAACGCCCAACCGACGCCCAGTTCGACCCACCATTCTCACCAAATTTGGTGCGGGTTGAGAAGATCGAACGTCAAGAGAGAGTCCGCTAACCTCAACATTCCTGACTTCGCGAGGGCGTCGGTGTGCTCCCGATAGCCGACGGTCATTATTGATCTGAAACGTCCGCTTCCCACCCAAAACCAGACACCAGCCCATCACCCCGCCGCCAACCGCTCGGTCGTCCGCTCCTCGATCCGCTTCTCCAGCATGAACAGCGGCATCGTGCCTTCTTCCAGTATCCCGTGGAACCACGGCAGGCTGAACTTGTCGCCCAGCGCGGCCTGCGCCTTCGCCCGCGCGCCGACCCATGCGGTGTGGCCAATCTTGTAGCTGCACGCCTGTCCGATGAGCACGCAATAGCGCTCCACCTCGCGCTGGCTGCGCGGCTGGGCAAAGCCCGTCGTAGCCACCAGGTAGGCGGTCGCCTTCTCGCGGCTCCAGCGGTAGTGGTGGATGCCGGTATCGACCACCAGCCGCGCCGCGCGGAAGAGGAACGATTGCAGATAGCCTGCCCGCTCAAGCGGTGAATACCCGCCCAGTTCGTCCGCCAGTTGCTCAGCATAGAGCGCCCAGCCTTCGCCGTGCGCCGAAAGGAAATAGTCCTTCAGGTAAAGCGGCAGCGCGCCGCCCTTCTGCGCATAGCCGCCCTGCAGGTGATGCCCCGGAATGCCCTCGTGATAAGTCAGCGAAGGCAGCGAATAGCGCGGCCAATCGCCTACGGACTTGAGGTTGATCCAGTAGATCGCCGGGCGCGAACCATCGAGGCTGGCGCTGTAATAGTACCCGTTCGAGGCCCCGTCCTGGATTTCCACCGGCACGCGGCGGATTTCCAGCGGCTCGCTCGGATAGTTTGCAAAAGCCTGCGGCAGCTTCTTCGCCATCGCCGCGATACCAGCGTTGAGCGAGGCAATCAGGTCGCTGCGTCCCGCATCGGTATCCGGATAGAGCTGATCCGGCGCATGGTTGAGCGCCGTCAGCCGCTCGCCCACGCTGCCCTTGGTATAGCCCGCAGCCTTGAGGATCGCATCGAGCTTGCC
>CAYQYM010000454.1:0-1832 GCA_964421715.1 uncultured Acidipila sp. | reverse complement strand
GAATTTATCCGTGAGCGAGCACAGAAGCCACAGCACAAGAAGCGACTCTCGATTCGGCCGAATCAGCACGGCTGGTGAGAACGATCGGCACTTTGGCTCCCAAAACAATGCCTGCTAGACGTGCTCCTCCAAGGTATTCGAGTTGTTTGGCAAGCATGTTCCCCGATTCGAGATCGGGGACAACGAGAATGTCCGCTTCGCCAGCCACAGGCGATTTCAAGTGTTTCACCACCGCCGCTTCTGCGCTGACAGCAGTATCGAAGGCCAAAGGGCCATCAAGAACAGCGCCCGTGATCTGGCCGCGCTCGGCCATCTTGCAGAGCGCGGCAGCGTCGAGAGTCGAGACAATCTTCGGATTGACGGTTTCGACCGCGGACAGGATTGCAATCTTAGGCTCCCGGATGCCGAGTACGTGAGCGAGGTCAATCGCGTTCTGCACAATATCAACTTTGTCTTCGAGGGTCGGATAAATATTGATGGCGGCATCCGTGATCAGGAGAGCGCGCTCATAGAGCGGAGCCTCCATGATAAAAACGTGACTGACCCTGCGCGAAGTGCGCAGGCCGCCTTCTTTCTGCAGGACGAAGCGCATGAGCATATCCGTGTGCAGGCTGCCCTTCATCAATGCCTTCGCATAGCCCGTGCGGCAGAGTTCCGTGCTTTGCAGCGCAGCTTCTTCCTCGGAATCCACATCGACGATGTCGTAAGGGCTGAGACTAAGACCTGACGTGGCGGCGATTGTCTGGATCTCGCGCACGGGGCCCACGAGCTGCGGCTGGATAAGTCCGGCTTCGGCGGCTTCCACTGCGCCTGCGAGAGCAACATGACTGCACGGCCAACAGACCGCGACGGGAATGGGTTGGTGGCTCTGGCACTCCCGGATCAGCAATCCAAAGAGATCGGATGATCGCGATTCCAGTAAACCGCCGGCTCCGGATACCGCGTTGTGCAAAGAGGCATTCATATCTTTACCCTGCCTGAAGACACCGCAGTGTGCTGTGACTACCATCACAGCACGGATGTACGGATGGGTAGGGTCCGCTCATACCCTATCGATAGTCTCTTGCTGGTGCTGCGCTCGAGATCGCCAATGCCGGCTGCTGCCCAGAAATGGAATTTACCTGGCAGATCCCTCAGCCGCCACCGGTTTCAAAGAAGCGGTGCCGCTTGCTGGGATGGCGGCAGGCTTGTTGGCTGGCGCGTACTTCGAGGCGCACTTTGCCTGGAGCTGCGTCGCCCGAAAAACTCCGTCCCGGCCCAGGGTGCCTATAGCAAGCGCCTGAGCATTGTCCTTGAAGGTATCGGGAGGGGGTTCAGTGCCCAGGTAGTTCACCGTGAGAGTATGTCCCTCTTCAACCAGTACGAAATGCGCATTGCTGCCGTCACGCGCGATCGAGCCGGGAGCTACGTTCCCGGCCACCCGCAGGTGACGCGTGTATGCCTTGCTGCCCATGGCCTGCATCTCACGAATGGTGACGTAATAGCTCTTGTTCGATCGCACGCCAGTGATCGCCAGATAAATGATGGTGCCAAGAATGACGCATACGGCGGCTCCAATGCGCAGGGTCTGAGAGTTGTTTTTCATGTCCTCCCTCCGAGATTACGAGTGCGAACCGCGGGGTTTAGCAAGACGGTATGGCGACGACGTCCTTTTGCGGCAAAACCGTGAAGGCTTTCACGGCCGGTTCTCCCACACGCCTCCAGGATTTCCTGAACACATGTGATCCAGATCGTAGCTATTGCAGACCGAGATAGGCCCATTGTTTCGGGTTGGGCTTGTCGACTGCCAGCAAGTTGTGGCAGAAGTACGCGCCAGCCAACAAGCCTGCCGC
>CAYQYM010000453.1:0-1835 GCA_964421715.1 uncultured Acidipila sp. | reverse complement strand
ATTCGCAGGGCATGCGGCAGCGCGCCTCGCTCGCGCGGGTGCTGCTCTCCGGGCCGGAGCTCCTGCTGCTGGACGAGCCGTTCTCGAATATGGATATCGGCAGCGCGAGGCAGATGTTGGAGCTGCTGAAGGCCCTCCGTGCGGAGGGACGCACCATCGTGCTGACGACGCACCAGCGCGAGCTGGCCGCACCGCTGGCCGACTACTTCGTGATGCTGACGGGTGGTGCCCTCGTTGACGTTACACCTGCGCAGACCGCCGAGGAGCAGTCGCCATGAAGACCAACGCCGCCCGCTTCCTGGACTCGCTCAATATCACCTACGAACTTCGCCAGTACGAGACCGATCCCGACGACCTGACCGCAGTAAGCGTAGCACGTAAAATCGGCATGCCGGTCGAGCAGGTCTTTAAGACGCTGCTCTGCGTCACTTCAGAACGTGAGCACCTGTTCGCCGTCATCCCCGGCGATGCCGAGCTCGACTTCAAAAAGCTGGCCTACGCCGCCGGAGCGCGCAGGGCCGAGATGGTGGCGCTCAAGGATGTGCAGCCGCTCACCGGCTACATTCGTGGCGGCGTCACGGTTTTTGGCGCGCGCAAGGACCTTCCCGTATTCGTGGACGAAACCATCGAGCTGTTTGACAGGGTCTCGGTCTCAGCCGGCGTGCGCGGCACGCAGATTGTGCTGGCTCCAGCGGACTATCTCAGGGCCGCCAGCGCGACCCTTGCCGGACTGACCCGGGACGGGGCGGGCTAGATGCGCATGCCCATAGTTTTTGTGCACATGGTTAAGGACCTGCGCCTGGAGTGGCGGTCAAAGGACGCGCTGAACGCCATGCTCTTTTTTGCGCTGCTGGTGGTCGTCGTCTTCAGCCTGGCGTTTGACCCCACCCGCGCCACCTCGCGCGAGATCGCCGGCGGCGTGCTCTCGGTGGCCGTGCTGTTTGCGGCGGTAACCGCGCTGAACCAGGCCTGGGCGCGCGAGCTGCGCAATCACGTGCTGGACGCACAGCGCATGGCCCCGGCACCGGCCGGCGCACTCTTCCTGGGCAAGGCGCTCGCGAACTTCCTCTTCGTGAGCGTGGTAGAGCTGGTGCTGGCTCCGCTCTTCGTCATCTTCTACAACCTGCATGCCATGGGCCAGGGCTGGCTGCTGCTGCTCGTAGTGCCGCTCGGCACCTGGGCCCTCGTTGTGAACGGCACATTCTTTGCCGCGCTGGCGCTGCGTACCCGGTCGCGCGAGCTGCTGCTGCCCCTGCTGCTGTTCCCTATTTTCATTCCGGCGCTGCTGGGAATGGTGCTGGCCACAACGGCAATTCTTACAGGTGAGTCCGACCCGGGGCTGTGGATCAACCTGCTGGTTGGATATGACGTAATCTTTACGACCGTCTCGCTGCTGCTGTTTGAGACGATCCTGCATGCGGAGGGTTGAGGCGTAATCCGCCTCAATGACCCTGGCTGTGCACGTGCAGCAGCCATGAGACTGCAATGCCAATCAGGAAGACTCCGAGCACAATGGAGCCGATCGTGAGGAAGTATCCACGGGCGCGGCGTTCATCCGGGGCAGTCTCACGCTTGCGGTCGCGCGTGCCAAAGCTGTGGCCAAGCGCGCCCGCGAGCACGAGCAGAAAGCCGATGACCAGGGTTGCTATGCCCACACTCGGTGGGAGCACCCCCCAGGACGCCGGGTTGTTTCACAATTGCAGAGTTCCCACACACAGTCCCGCTGAGGTGACACGATGGTGCAGGCCACCGGCCGTGCTGACGTTTGCCTTTGGCGGATGGACCAGCTAACCCGTGTTTGCTCCATTCTTTGCAAACTCATGTTACGATCCGAA
>CAYQYM010000452.1:0-1839 GCA_964421715.1 uncultured Acidipila sp. | reverse complement strand
GGATGGAAGACTGCCGGGGGGCCACCGCTAGCGGCCGCTGTCCTCACCCAGCCTGAGCACCGCCAGGAAGGCCTCCTGCGGGATGTCTACCTTGCCGACGCGCTTCATGCGCTTTTTGCCTTCCTTTTGTTTCTCCAGGAGCTTGCGCTTGCGCGAGATGTCGCCGCCGTAGCACTTGGCCAGCACATTTTTGCGCAGCGCGGAGACAGTTTCGCGGGCCACGATCTTCGAGCCGATTGCAGCCTGGATGGCGACCTCGAACTGCTGTCGCGGAATCAGTTCGCGCATTTTTGAGACCAGCGCGCGCCCGCGCTCGTAAGCGAAGTCGTGATGCACGATGATCGAGAGCGCGTCCACCGGCTCGCCTGAGACGAGGATGTCCATTTTGACCATCGGCGAGATCCACGTCCCGCTGATCTGGTAATCGAGGGAAGCGTAACCGCGTGAGACGGACTTGAGCCTGTCATAGAAGTCGAGCACGATCTCGTTCAGCGGCAGCTCATAAGTCAGCATCACGCGGATGGGCGTGACGTACTGGAAGTTCTTCTGGCGGCCGCGCTTCTCCTCCACCAGCTTGAGGATGCCGCCGACATACTCCTCGTTGGTGAGAATGGTCGCGATGATGATGGGCTCTTCAATGGTCGCGATCTCGCTTGGGTCGGGCCAGCGCGAAGGATTGTCCACCTCGAGCACGGTGCCGTCCGTCATGGTGATCTTGTAGCGAACGCCCGGCGCGGTGGTGATCAGGTCAAGGTCGTACTCGCGCTCCAGTCGCTCCTGGATGATCTCCATGTGCAGCAGGCCGAGGAAGCCGCAGCGGAAGCCGAAGCCGAGCGCGGCCGAACTCTCCGGCTCAAAGAAGAAAGAGGAGTCGTTCAGCCGCAGCTTCTCGAGCGCGTCGCGCAGCACGGTGTGCTCGTGCGACTCCACGGTATAAAGGCCGGCGAAGACCATCGACTTGATGTCTTCAAAGCCGGGCAGCGGCGCCTCGGCAGGGCGGTCGTCCTCGGTGACGGTGTCGCCGATCTTTGTATCGGCCACGTTCTTGATGGTGGCGACGAAGAAGCCCACCTCCCCGGCGGAGAGTTCGTTGACCTCAACCGGCTTGGGCGTCAGCACGCCGAGTGACTCCACGTCGAACACTTTGCCGTTCGACATGAAGCGGATACGCGCGCCCTTGCGCAACGTGCCCTGCACGACGCGCGCCAGCACGATGACGCCGCGATAGGCGTCAAACCACGAATCAAAGATGAGCGCCTGCAGCGGCAGGCTGCTGTCGCCGGAGGGTGGCGGCAGCCGCTTTACGACTGCCTCCAGCACATCCGGTACGCCAAGGCCGGTCTTCGCGCTCACCGGAATGGCATCGGTGGCGTCCAGGCCGACGGCCTGCTCGATCATCTCCTGCGTGCGGGCGATATCGGCCGAGGGTAGGTCGATCTTGTTGATGACGGGGATGATCTCAAGCCCGTTGTGGATGGCCAGGTAGGCGTTGGCCAGCGTCTGCGCCTCGACGCCCTGCGAAGCGTCGACGACCAGCAGCGCACCCTCGCAGGAGGCCAGCGAGCGGGAGACCTCGTAGGAGAAGTCGACATGGCCCGGCGTGTCAATCAGGTTGAGCTGATAGACGGTGCCGTCCTGGGCGGGGTACATCATGCGCACGGCGTGGGCCTTGATGGTGATGCCGCGTTCGCGTTCGAGATCCATCGCATCCAGCACCTGGGCCTGCATCTCACGCGCGGTGAGCGAGCCGGTGAGCTCAAGCAGACGGTCAGAGAGCGTGGATTTGCCATGATCGATATGCGCGATGATCGCGAAGTTGCGGATGTGCTTGTTGTCCAT
>CAYQYM010000451.1:0-1844 GCA_964421715.1 uncultured Acidipila sp. | reverse complement strand
CATAAAGTGGAATGTTGTGAATGACCTCGCGGCGATAAGCTTTATAAGTCGTGCCGAAATCGTGAATGTCGACGCCGGAAAGCCTGGCCATAAGCCAGTTGGCGCAGCGTGAAGGAATGCGCCGCATGATAAAGTTGTCAATCCGCTCCTTGCGCCAGCCGCTGACAACGTCGTAGCCCTCCTCGAGTTTTTCAAGGAAACTTGGGATGTCATCCGGATCATGCTGCAGATCACCGTCCATGGCCAGGATGTACTCGCCTTGTGCGTGATCAAAGCCCGCCGCCAGCGCGGAGGTCTGGCCGAAATTGCGGCGCAGCTTGACTACCAGCACGCGGCTGTCCACGGCCGCGACCTCTTCCAGCAGCTTGTAGGTGCGGTCGCGCGAACCATCGTCTACCAGCACGAGCTCGAAGCTGTCGCCCACACCCTCCATCACGGCCTTCAGACGGTCGTAGAGAGCGGTTACGTTCTCTTCTTCGTTGTGAAACGGGACGACGACGGAGTATTTGGGCATAGTACTTACATTATAACGGCCAGGCTTCCACGCGGCGCCTGTTTAACAGCCTGTTAAGCATGATCAGGCAGACTGGATGGTTCAGGCTTATGGCAAAGATCGTATCGGGGGGAAAGCGCAATCCTCAACTTGAAATACTTCCTTGAAGGCCTCCTGCTATCGGGCGTGGCTCTGCTTGCTTCCGCTGCGCCCGGCGCGGCTGCGCAGCAATTGCCAGAGGCACCTTCGCGGGTTCTAGTCGCGATGCGCGCCGAGGCGAGCCCTGGGCAGAATCCGGGCTCCACGAAGAGCGGGCTCTCCAGCGAAGAGGCCAGGGAACGGAGGAAGCCTGCTGCGCCGCCGCTCACTATGTTTCCGCACAGCGATACGACACCCTGGTGGGTGTCTGGCCAGGCGAACATCATCTTTCAGGGCAATCTGCCGTTCCATTCGCCCTACCAGGGAGCGAACAGCTTTCTCAGCAGGGGCGAATATAAGACTTCGCTCGTGGGTACGCTGTTTCTCGGTTACGTGCCGCAGTGGAACCGTCGCAAGCCCACGGAATTCATCGTGGACTTTGAAAGCACGGGCGGCCGTGGTCTCAGCCAGGCGCTGGGCCTTGCCGGCTTCACCAATCTCGACGTCGTACGCAACCCCAACCTGGGCTCAAAGCCATATATTGCCCGCGGAGAGATCCACCAGACGATTGCCCTGGGCCACGAGGAGACGGACGCGGCACGCGGTCCGCTGGCGCTCTCTGCCCAGCTGCCCGTGCGCAGGCTCGACCTGCGGCTCGGCAAGCTGAGCCTTCCGGATTTATTCGACATTAACCCGGTCGGAAGTGACAGCCATCTGCAGTTCACCAACTGGACCGTCGACAACAACGGCGCGTGGGACTACGCGGCGGACACGCGCGGCTACACCGTGGCTGCAACTGCGGAGTACGACGACCGGAACTGGAGCGCGCGTTTCGGGCTGGCCACCATGCCCACGGTGGCCAATGGCATCAGCCTGGACTGGGCGCTGAGCCGCGCGCATGCCCAGAACTTCGAGGTGGAGATTCGCAGGAGCCTGCTGCCGGGCCGCCGCGGCGCAACCCGGCTGCTGAGCTACATCAACACGGGCCACATGGGCGACTATCGCGAGGCGGTAACGGCCTTTCGCTCCGGTGCGGACAAGGCACCCGACATCGTCGCGCACAGGCGCTTTGGCGCGGTGAAATACGGCTTCGGCTGGAATAACGAGCAGGACGTGACCGGAAATCTTCGCGTCTTTTCCCGCTTTGGATGGAAAGAGGGCCAGCCCGAATCCTTTGCCTACCACGAGGGGGGCCAGACCTTTGAAGCCGGCG
>CAYQYM010000450.1:0-1845 GCA_964421715.1 uncultured Acidipila sp. | reverse complement strand
TGTCTCCGCCCCACGCGGCCCCGCCCTCGGCGGCCGGCCCGGCACCGGCCGGCCCGGGGTGGGCAGGTACCGCCCGTGAGTCGTCTTCATCCTGCGCGGCCACCTGCAGCCGCAGCGGTCCGAGGCCGGGCTCCATGATGCGGGCGTTCTCGCCGGCCAGGAACGTCTCGATCCCCGCCGACTCCAGCCGCAGCCGCGCCATCTCGGCCTCCAGCGGTTCGGTATAGCTGGCCACGGTCACCACTGCCTCTGTCTCTGCCATCCGTACTCCTTCCCCTGGCTCATCAAACACCACCAGGCTCGTGCAACGCCTGTAAGATGCCCGAATTGTAGAATGAGAGGTTTGGAGGGCTTTTCGTTGATCGCACGCTATACCCGGCCGGCAATGGGCCACATCTGGACTGAAGAAAACAAGTACCGCATGTGGCTGGAGGTGGAAACAGCGGCCAGCGAGACGCTCGCCGAAGACGGCATTGTGCCCGCCGAGGCGGCGCGCGCCATCCGCGAACGCGGCGGCTTCGAGCTGGCGCGCATCCACGAGATTGAAGCCGAGGTGAAGCACGACGTCATTGCCTTCACCACTGCCGTGGCCGAAAAGATCGGCCCCGAGTCGCGCTGGCTGCATTACGGCCTCACGTCAAACGATGTCGTGGACACGGCCCAGGCCCTGCAGGTCAAGGCCGCCTCCGAACTTCTGCGCCAGGACCTCCGCGAACTGGCCGCAGTGCTCAAGGCCCGCGCGCTCGAATTCAAGCACACGCCCACCATCGGCCGCACCCACGGTATCCATGCCGAGCCCACCACCTTCGGCCTCAAGCTGCTGAACTGGTACGCCGAAACGCAGCGCAATCTGGAACGCTTTGAAGCAGCGGCGGAGCAGATGCGCGTCGGCAAGCTCTCCGGCGCAGTCGGCACCTTCGGCCACCTCAAGCCCGAACATGAAGAGCGCATCTGTGCCAGGCTCGGGCTCAAGCCCGCGCCCATTGCCACGCAGGTCATCCAGCGCGACCGCCACGCGCATTACATCTCGACGCTGGCCATCATCACCGCCACGCTGGACAAGATCGCTACCGAGATCCGCCACCTGCAGCGCACCGAGGTGCGCGAGGCAGAGGAGTTCTTCTCTGAAAAGCAGAAGGGCTCCTCCGCCATGCCGCACAAGCGCAATCCCATCACGTCGGAACAGATCAGCGGACTCGCGCGCATCGTACGCGCCAACGCCCAGGCCGCATACGAGAACGTTCCCTTGTGGCACGAGCGGGACATCTCGCACTCCTCGGTCGAGCGCGTCATCTTCCCCGACTCGACCATCCTCACCGACTACCTGCTGGCCAAAACAACTGCGCTCGTTGAGAAGCTCCGCGTACATCCAGGACGCATGCTCAGGAATCTTGAGAGCACAGGCGGGCTCATCTTCAGCGGCCAGCTACTGCTCGACCTTGCTGAAGCCGGAATGTCGCGCGAAGACGCCTACCGCCTCGTGCAGTCGCACGCCATGCATGCCTGGCGGGAAGACCTCGTCTTCCGCGACCTGGTCGCCGCGGACGAGGCCATCACCGGAAGGCTCTCGGCTGAGAAGCTGGCGCACGCCTTTGACCTGAAGCGGCAGCTGCGCAACGTGGACGCAATCTTCGCGCGCGTGCTGGGTGCGCAATGAATCTCACCCTCGCTATGACGGGCGCCAGCGGAGCGGTTTTCACACAAGAGCTGCTGCGCCTGTGCGAGCGCGATGAGCGCATCAAGCATGTCAACTTCGTGCCATCCGAGAATGCTCTACGCGTGCTGGCCGAAGAGCTTGCCGTGCGCGGCCGCAACGGGCTGCTCGAAAAACGGCTGGGCGCGCCC
>CAYQYM010000449.1:0-1851 GCA_964421715.1 uncultured Acidipila sp. | reverse complement strand
CACCTGGTGGGCCCGTGACGGCAACTCCAACTACAACAGCCTGCAGGTCCTGCTGCAGAGCCGCCTGCGCCAGCTGCAGCTGCAGGCCGCCTACACCTGGTCTCACTCTATCTCCGACGTCGTTCTCGATGACTCCGGCGGTGGCCTTGGCGTGCAAACCCGGACTTACTATCCGAACCCGCGCCTGGACCGCGGCAACGGCGACACCAACCGTCCCAATATCTTCGTAGCCAACGCCACCTACTTCCTGCCCAAGCTCCAGGGTCACAACTCGTTCGAACGTGCCACCCTTGGCGGCTGGGAGATGAGCGGCATTACCACGGCTGCGAACGGCAACTCGTTCACCATCTACCAGGGCGTTAGCGAGAACACTCAGAACCTGGCCCCCGGCAGTACCAGCACGCTCAGCGCGCTGTTCCAGACCGGCTTCACCGCACCACAGCGTCCTCTCGTCGCTTCCAATACGAGCTGCACATCGGGCCGTAACAACGAACAGATCGTCAACCCAGGGGCCTTCACCCTCATCGGCTACACCATTGGCACCATCCCTTCCAACACCGAGCCGCGTGGCTATTGCAGAGGTCCCAACTTTGTCAACACTGACCTCTCGCTCGACAAGAACTGGACCATCAAGGAAAGGCTCACCATCCAGTTCCGCATCGATGCGTTCGACGCCTTCAACCACGCCAACTTCAACTCGAATTCGGGCACATTTGGACCGTTCCAGAACGTGAACTGCGGACCGGCCACCAACGGTGTTTACCAGGCCTGCAGCCCAACCAACAACGTCATTTCCGCGCAGACGCCAACCAACGCATTTGGTCGATCGAGCGCGACCATCGGGAACGCGGCTCGTCAGCTGCAGTACATGCTGCACTTCAGCTTCTAGTTCCAAACGCAGTACTTCTCCCAATGGCGGGCCCCGCAAGGGCCCGCCTTCTTTTCGCCCCGCCTCAGCGCTCGAAGCCCTGACTCGTTATGCAGCCACTGCCGCTCTGAGGCTACTCAGGACCACCCCTCTCACCGTTTCCTCTGCCCCTGCGGCTCAGCTAGAGTGAAGGAGGATGATGATCGCCGCGGTCCACCGAAACCCTGCGCTGCTGCTGCTCGCCGTCCTGCTCCCGCTTCCGGCAAAATGCGCCGGCATGTTCTGGTCGCAGCCGATAGTGCAATCAGCAGCCACCATGCAGGCTGAGCCGCGCCATTTCGCGCACAGGCCGTCGCGCGCCCAGCCGCTGTCGGCGCGTCTCGGCTCTTTGCAGTCAGCCGAGATTCGCGCGCGCAACTCCGGAGACGCTGCCGCCATCGCCGCTGCCGCTGCCCCACTTACGCAGGCCGCCGAAGATGCACTTCGCCAGCCCGGCCTGTCGGCCGGTTCGCAGGCAGCCCTGCGCTCACTGCTGGCTGATACTTACAACGACTGGGGCACCGCGCTCGCCCGTCAGCAGGACTATACCGCTGCCCTCGGCCGCTTCCACCAGGCCGAACACTGGGATGCCGCCGAGCCCGGCGTCATGCGCAACGTGGGCCTCGCCGCCTTCCGCCTTCGCGACTACGCCGAGAGCGCCCGCGCACTGGAGATCGCCCTGCTCGCCGAACCATCCGATGCGCGCTCCCGCATCATGCTCGCCGTCTCTCTTTTTTCGCTGTCAAACTATAAAGAGGCTGCCCGCCAGTTCGAGCAGGCGCCCGCGCTCGCACAGGCTGACCCGCTCACCGCCTACGAATGGGCCATCTCGCTCGCCAGCACGCAGCAGCAGCCCCGTGCCAATCAGCTTGCGGACGCGCTCTCCGCCCAGCCGCTGCCGCCCGCGCAGAGGCTCAACGTCTGCGGCATCTACAGCTTCACGG
>CAYQYM010000448.1:0-1861 GCA_964421715.1 uncultured Acidipila sp. | reverse complement strand
GGGATGTACGTGTCGGTGGAAGGCGGGGGGACGGTCGGGCAATTGCGGCGTTTGTGGACGCTGGGCTGCGACCTGGTGCAGGGGTTTCTCTACTCCAGGGCGGGTCCCGCCGCGGAGGCCGCAGCGCTGATCCGCGCCGGGCGCTGCCGTGTGCAGACCCGCGAGGAGCGGTTGGAATCCGTTTAGCGCTCTCCCCACTTCAGCTTGGCCCGCAGCACGTCAAAGAAGCCCGTGGCTCCCAGCCGCACCAGCCGGACGCTATACGATGAACGCCGGCAGTGCAGCTCATCGCCCACGCGGAGGGGAATCGCCTCCTGTCCATCTACCGTGAGAACCGTCTGGTCTGGAATGCCATTGACCTTCAGAACGAGGTTTGCATCTCCCCGGGTGACCATGGGCCGCAGCGTGAGCAGATGCGGGCACACCGGCGCTACGATCAGCGCGTCCACATTCGGCATGAGGATAGGGCCGTTTGCCGCGAGTGAGTAAGCCGTTGAGCCGGTAGGTGTGGCGATGATGACGCCGTCCGCACGGAAAGTAGCGGCGGTCTGCCCGTCGATCTTCACCGTGAAGTCGCCCATGCGCGCGATCGCGCCCTTTGAGATGACGACATCGTTCAGCGCTTCATGCTCGGAGTATGGGTTGCCCTCGCGCCACAGCTCGCTGTGCAGCATGGAGCGGGCCTCGATGGTGCAGCAGTTGTTGCACCAGCCTTCGAGGGTGGTGTAGAGGTCTTTAAGCGGCACTTCGGTGAGAAAGCCGAGCGAGCCGAGGTTCACGCTGAGAATGGGAATCTCGGTGCGGGCGAAGGCGCGTGCCGCGGAGAGCAGCGTGCCATCGCCGCCCAGCACCACGACAAGCTCGGGCGATTCGCCAGCGAGCAGGTGGCGCGGCACAATGCTTGCTTCGGGTACGTAGTTGCCGCTGACTGGGTCCAGGATGGGCTCGAAGCCGTGCCCGCGCATCCATAGGACGAGCTCGGGCAGCAAAACTTTCAGGTCATCCCTCTGCGGCTTTGAGATGATGGCAACGGTTCGCATGAAGCCCTAGTCTACCGGAACGGGCAGGCCCGAACGCCCGTGCTCTGCACAGGCGGCGTCGATGGCAGACAAGAGGAGCTAGCCCCGGAGGCGGGCCAGCAGGTCCTGCGGGTGCACGGGCTTGGCCAGGATTTCAAACTCATGGCCCTGCACGCGGGCTCGATCCAGCAGGTCGGCGGTAGCAGCTTGTCCTGAGAACAGCAGAATCTTGCAGCCCGGCAGCATGCCGCGGATGGTGATGGCGGCATCGATGCCGTTCAGGTCGGTCATGATGACGTCGCTGATGAGCATGTCGGGCTGGAGCGTGCGCGCCGTCTCGACGGCCTTCTCTCCGCTGTAAACGGCCGTTGCCTCAAAGCCGCTCTGGTTGAGGATGATGGCGAGAGTATCGGCGATAACGTGCTCGTCATCGGCGACCAGGACCTTGGGCTTTTGCTGAGTTTCGGGCATTCCGTCTTTCTGGCTGGCAGATCAAAAGCTCTGCCGCAAATTGCATTTCATCACCGTCTAACCGGGACAGTGTACTGTCAACAAGAATCGGTCAGTATGATGATACCCTTCTCTTGCAAGGATGCTTCGATCCTGGCACCAAACCCTTATGAATTCAGCGCGGGCCGCCAGAGACGGGCGGCGCGCCAGGCATCACCAAACCTGCCGGGAGGTTCCTGCAACCCTGCCCCGCAGGTCCTGAAACCCGGAGCCCTGGCATGGCAGAGCCGATTATTTGCGCGCAGAAGGTCGAAAAGTACTACGCGCAGCCGAGTGAAAACCGCATCCAGGTGATCTCGCCGACCGACCTCTCCATCCAGGCCGGGGAGATT
>CAYQYM010000447.1:0-1869 GCA_964421715.1 uncultured Acidipila sp. | reverse complement strand
GGGGAGAGAGGATTCGAACCTCCGGCCCCTGCCTCCCGAAGGCAGTGCTCTACCAGGCTGAGCTATTCCCCGACCGATCGTTCACCTCCGCGGGCCGAAACACGACCACCCGGAGGTGAGGCAGGGGCGCGCTATAGGCGGGGGATTTGAGGGTGACAAGCACCCTTTTTGCAAGAATTTCGAGTCAGTGCTCTGGAGCGGTGGACGGCGCAGCAGCGCTGCTGGTCAAGGATTGAGGCAGGGTTTAGGGTCTGCGCCATGGCCAGCACTCTTACCTCCAGCCGAGTCTCGAAGGTCCATCCCGAACAGCAGTACCTCGACCTGATGCGGCGCATCTGGGAGGAGGGCGACGAGCGGGTGGACCGCACGGGCGTGGGCACGCGCAGCGTGTTTGGCGCGCAGCTGCGGTTCGATCTCGCGGGCGGGGCGATGCCGCTGCTGACGACCAAGCGCGTCTACTGGAAGACGGCGACGCGCGAGTTCCTGTGGTTCCTCACCGGCCGGACCAATATCCGGGAGCTGTGCGCGCAAGGGGTGGAGATCTGGACCGATTGGCCGCTTGATCGCTATCGGCGCGAGACCGGCGATCCGATCAGCAGGAAGGATTTTTCGGCGCGGATTGTAGCGGATGCGGATTTCGCCGAGGCTTGGGGCGATCTGGGGCCGGTCTATGGGAAGCAATGGACCGATTGGCCGGTCTATGAACCAGCGGGCGAGGGTCTCTTCGCCATGCGCGCTGAGGGCGTGAATCAGGTAGCTGAAGTGGTCGAGAGCCTGAAGAGGAACCCCGGAAGCCGGCGGCATATTGTCGAGGGGTGGAACGTGGCGGAGCTGGACCAGATGGCGCTGCCGCCGTGTCACAAGACCTATCAGTTTCATGTCGCGGACGGGAAGCTTTCGGGGCTGCTCTATCAGAGGAGCTGCGACGTGGCGCTGGGTCTGCCGTTCAACTTGTGGGGCGGGGCGCTGTTCATCCGGATGCTGGCACAGCAGTGCGATCTGGAGCCGGGTGAGCTGGTATGGATGGGGGGCGATACCCACCTCTATCTGAACCATGCGGAACTGGTGGAAGCGCAGCTGGCAAGGACGCCTGAGGGGAGCCCCAAGCTCGCCATTTTGCGCCGACCAGAGTCCATCTTCGGCTACCGGATCGAGGACTTCGAAGTGACTGATTATACCCCGCAGGCACACATCGCAGCGCCAGTGGCAGTTTGATTGACTCGGAAAGCGGCGTGTAATAATATTATGTGGTGAGCTAATAATGCGTCTCAAGCCGGAGACGCGCCGGGAGTGACTGATGCTGGCGTTTTGCGCATGACCGAGGCTTCTCGCAGCAACCTGCCGCCTTTGCATTTGCATGTGCCCGAGCCGCGATTTCGCCCGGGTGATGCGGTGGATTACAGCCATCTGATGATCCCGGCAGCCGGTGCCCAGGGCCGCCCCGATGAAAGCTGCGCGGCGACCGAGACGCATGGTCTATGCCTCGATCTGGTGCGGGTGCTGAGCGAGGACCACCGCGCGGTGGGGCCATGGGATCCGAAGCTCGATCCCGAAACGCTGCGGCGGATGCTGCGGCTGATGGCACTCACGCGCGCGTTCGACGACCGGATGTATCGTGGGCAGCGGCAGGGCAAGACCAGCTTCTACATGAAGTGCACCGGCGAGGAGGCGACCTCGATTGCGCCGGCGATGGCGCTGGCGAGCGACGATATGGTGTTTCCGAGCTATCGCCAGCAGGGCCTCCTGATCGCGCGCGGAACTCCGATGGTCGATATGATCAACCAACTCTATTCGAACAAGGCCGACAGGCTGAAGGGGCGGCGGCTGACGAACAAGTAATCGGCGCGCTAAGGCTCGTTCTTTTCGGAC
>CAYQYM010000446.1:0-1906 GCA_964421715.1 uncultured Acidipila sp. | reverse complement strand
TTGCCTGTAGTCATCTACTGGGGCAGATGTCAGATCAACTCTACCTGAGCCTTTGGTACCCCAACTTTCGACTGGCCTCACTCGGACCTGCCGTGGTGCGCGTGCTTGAGCAGTTCAAGACTCGCGTGGCAGCGGCCACTGTTTATCCCATCTCCTGGATTGAGCCGCCGGTTTATCAGCGCATATACGAGCCGGAGAGGGTTCCGGAAGACGTGGACGCCTCGCTGCCGCCTGCTGCGGTCGGAGCAGCTTTCGAATCGCTGCATGACGATTATGCCTACGAGTTCGAGATGCCCTGGCCGCTTTGGGTGCCGGAGACAGGTGGCGGCCTCGACGTCACCTGGCGGCATGAGCCGCAACGCATCCGGGTGACCGGCTTCGGTCCGGAGTTTGAACAGGGCACCTATGAGCAGAACGGTCACGTGCGCGTCGACTTCGGCCAGGACACGCCGTTCCTGATCGAGGAGGTGGAGCTTGACCGGGAGGCGGCCGCCTACGTCAAGCGCAACGTGGAGCAGTTGGTCTCAGTGATAAACGCCGTGCAACAGAACTGCGGGGTTTCCTCCCGGCTGCTCTGGTCAGAATCCGGAGAGAGCCTGGCCCAGAAGCTCATCTCGCGGCTGCAGCACCTGCAATAGCCTCAGCGCAGCAGGGTATTGTTATGCGGGTACCAGGTGATCTGCACCGAGACACTGGTATTCGACTGGCTGCCCGGTTTCAGCAACGGAGCCTTCCATTGCTCATACTGCAGCCAGCCGCGCAGTTCCACCTCCTTGTGGAAGCGCTTTACCAGGTCGAATTGGTAGTCATTCTGCGTAGTGCCGAAGGTGATGAAGTCCTTGGCTGCCTTGTTACGGCGGAAGGATACCTCCACCTGCTCCTCGGGTGAGAGGTGGTAGGTGAGCCAGGCCTGGCCGCCCTTGTTCTCACGCCCAAAGGCGTTCGTAAAGAGGAAGCCCTTGTTGGTAGTGCCCTGGGTCTGGATGGCCTCAAAAAATAGAAACTGGCCCTGGTAACTGCGGCGGGTGGGCGGATCTGTGTTCACGCCCTCAAGGCGGAAATCGAGATGCGGGGCCCCGGGAATCTGCGAGATGAAGATGCCGGGAGCAACGCCTGAGCGGCGCGGTGCACTGATCGGGCTCACGTCGTCATGAACAGCCGAGTCGGTGTAAAGCGTGACGTGGCGGCGCAGGTAAGGCAGCCGCCAGGAGAAGTCAAAGGTGCCAAAGCGGGCACCAGGGTCTTCCCGTGAATACTTCACCGATTTGGGAACGTTCTGGAAACTGAAGAAGCTGTTGAAAAAGGTGTGAAGGGTAATGGGTGCATGGCCTTTGCCGCCCCAAATCGCCGTGCGCTCGAAACCGAACTCAAGGTCACGGTAGGGTTTGAAGCTGAGTTTTTCCGTGTGCTCCCAGGGCGCATTCGGGTTGGAGTGTCCTTGCAGGCTGCCTACGAAAAAGTCGTAGCGAAAGGGACCGGTGAGCCGCGAGAGCAGCGGAACATGCAAGGGCTCGACGCGATCGATCTGGAACGCGTAGATGTTGTCAGAGTTGTTGCTCCAGGCAAAGGCGCCATTCCTGTCCGGGCTGAGCCAGTGGTCGCTCTTGCCGAGCGAAAACTCGTGGCCTAGCAATTGGTAGGACACGTTGGCCTCGAGCAGGCGGAAATCGTTCTCTGCCGGGATAGGCCCAAGAGGAATCGTATCCTGCCGCGGATTGGTGAGATACGAAGTGAAATCGCGCGTGGATAGATAGATGAAGAGGTCGCGCGAGTAGCCTTCGGCTGCTGGCGCATGCTGGTACTCTCCGCGCACATAGAGCGCGAAGCGCCCGGCAGTGGCGCGCGCGCTCAGCCCGGAAACGTTGTTATAGCCGGCCTGGAACGGGCGGCCGTAGTCGTTCACGAT
>CAYQYM010000445.1:0-1910 GCA_964421715.1 uncultured Acidipila sp. | reverse complement strand
ACGTAGAGCAGGTCCGGCTCTCCGCACCCGGACGCATCGCCTTCTTCGGCATCCTCGGCATCTCCGCCGTGTTGCTGCTTGCCTCGGCTCTGAACTGGAACCTCGGTCTGGCCACGTTCCTTTGCGCGCTCCTCATCGCTGTGGCGGTGCTCTACCGCGCCAGAAAAACTCCGCTCAGCATTCTCAGGGAGATCAGCTGGTCCGTGCTGCCGCTCGTTGCCGGTCTCTTCATCATCGCGGAGGCGATCCGGCAGACCGGGGCATTCCACATGCTTACCGCCGCCCTCAACCAGGCCGCGCGCCTGCCCGCGTGGCTTGGAACGCTGGCCACCGGCGGCGCCGTGGGTCTTGGCTCGAACCTCGTCAACAATCTTCCGGTAGGAGTGATCGCCGCCAGCACCCTTAAGGCCGCACATCCTCCACTGCTGCTCACGCGCGCGAGCCTTATCGGCGTTGACCTCGGCCCGAACCTCTCCGTCACCGGCTCGCTGGCCACCATCCTCTGGCTCATGGCGCTCAAGCGTGGCCAGGTTCAGATCTCAGGCTGGCAGTTCCTCAAGATAGGACTCCTTGCCATGCCGGCGGCGCTGCTCCTCACACTTTTGGCGTCGCTTCTCGCTTGAGCATCTGGCCAAAGGCGCTCCCGCCCGCTACATTCTCCATGTAGAGCTTTGAGTTGAACTTCTTCCCGGTAGACGCTCCGGACATATAGCGAATTGTGCCAAAGATCGGCCGCTTAAACCACGGCCTGTCGTGTACGCCCGCAATCGCCCACGCCACACCCGCATAGCCGTTCGGGTCGCGCCCGTCCAGAAAGTATTTGTCATTCAGGTGTACGGCCCAGTTGTAACCGGCATCCGGCGTCGGCGCCCACTCCAGAATCTTCTTCGCCCAGTACATCCGCAGGTAATTGTGCATCCACCCGTAGCGGTTCATCTGTTGCTGCGCAGCATTCCACAGCTCATCGTAAGTCTCCGCACGCTCAAGCTGCTCCAGCGTATAAACCGGGTCGCGACGGTCGCGCGCATGCTCCTCCAGGGTCTTTCTCGCCCAGTCCGGCGCGCACTCCAGCGTGTCATACTTCGCCACGTACTTCACGAAGTTCACTGAAAGCTCTCGCCACCCCACCAGCTCGCTCACATAAGCGTCGCGCGCCTCCTGTGGCACGCTGCCGCTCTTCACCGCTGCGTCGCAGGCCAGCACAATTGTCACCGGGCTAATGTGTCCAAAGTGCAGGTATGGCGACATACGACTAGTTCCGTCCGTCTCCGGATGGTTCCGCTGCGTACCATAGTGCGCCAGTTGATGCTTCGTGAACTCGCGCAGCCGCTCGAGCGCGCGGTGCGTTCCGCCTGTGAAGGCGTCCACCGGTCCCACGCTGCGGTCAAATTTCTTCCAGCCGGCTGTGATATCTTCGCGCACGTTGAAGGAACTGAAGCCGCTCGGCCGCTTCCAGCCGTGCTGTGCCTTCGGGTCGCCGCTCGCGACCAGGTATTTAGGCATCTCCGCGTAGAGCTTCGGACGCATGATGTGCAGCGCATACTGGTGTTTCGGGAAGGTCTTCGACGGCACGACGACATCGGCATCCACCGTCCAAAAGGGCACCTGCAGCCGATGTGCCAGCACCTGCCGCCAGCGCTCCGGCTCACGCATCGGGTTTTCGTCTCCGACTACCATGGCCGCGCCCAACTCCGAAACCAGCTTCTCCAGGGAGTTGTCCGGTGGCCGCCGCACAAGGAGGGTTACGTTCCGCTCCGCAAGGTCGTCTTCGATGTCCGGCAGCCCCTGGTTCAGGAAGATGTAGTGCCGCAGGTTCGCATGCGGAAAATTCGAAATGACGGAGAAGAACCCCACCACCGGCAACCCCAGTTCGTTGCCGAGTTCCACCGCCACATCCACAGCCGGGTTCT
>CAYQYM010000444.1:0-1933 GCA_964421715.1 uncultured Acidipila sp. | reverse complement strand
AAGCCGGACTGATAGCGCATGCGTGCCTTGCCTCGCTATAAAACTTTATACGTTAGCTGGCGGGCGGTTGCTTTGGCAAGGTGGCGGGCGGCTTCGAGAGGCATCCGAGGCTGGCCGGCAAGGAAGCCGCTGCGGGGCTAATGCAGCCTGGTTGCGGCGAGCCGTGTTTGCATACGCGCCTCGAGTCGTGCCTTCACCTGCGGCCAGTCTTCCTCGATGATGCTGAACCACATCGTGTGGCGAGCGCTGCCGTCAGGCATGCGTAGGTGGTTGCGAAAGAGGCCTTCCGCCTGCGCGCCCAGCGCCATGATGGCGCGCTGCGATTGCACGTTCTCATGGTGCGTCTTGAAGGCAACGCGCCGCATGCCCATCTCCTCGAAGGCATGGCGGAGTTGGAGGTACTTCGCCTCCTGGTTGAGACCTGTGTGCTGAAACTCCGGCGCCAGCCAGGTGTGGCCGATTTCGAGCGTGCGGTGGTAGGGGTCGATGTCGAGAAACCGCGTACTGCCCGCCGCCCGGCCGGTACGGCGGTCAAAAGTGACCCAAGCCATGCTCCGGCTCTCGGCCGACTGAGCAAGCGCTGCAGCCATCCAGCGCTCTAGGTCTGCCTCGGTACGCACCCAGGTAGTCATCCAGCGCCAGATGCCGGTCTCGAAGGCAATCTCTGCCAGCGCGGCCAGGTGGCCCGGGGCAAGGGGTTCCAGCCGGGCAATGGCACCTTCCAGCACAACGGGCGCAAGATTAAGGTTCTTCTTTGCTGCCATGAATTGAGTAGAGTGTAAATGACCATTTACGCGCTGGACTCTCGGCCATGAACGCAGGAGCGGTTCCTGCGCGAGGTGCGCGCCTCTTCGGCACTGAATCACCCGAATATCTGCAGTGTCTTTGACGTTGGCGAGCAGGACGGCGCGCCCCTAGCTCGTGATGGAGCTGCTGCATGGTGAGACCCTGCGGCAGGCCATGCAAAACGTAAACACGGGAGAGGACTTCGCGCGCGCAAGCCCAGGCGGACAGCAAGGACCAGGTGCTCGATGCACTACACCAGGGGCCCTCCGGCACGCGCGCTGCTGGGCCAATGCCATGGGCTCGATCTTCAGGCTGAACGCGCCCTTTGGCCAGGCGACGACACCCTCGCTCGCAGCGCTTCGCGCTATGCGCTGGGCGAGATGGAGCACGCGCGCTCGAACGACACCCGCGCGACTACCATTTCATAAGAGCGCGATCGATCCTGACCCGGACTTTGCGCGAGTTCATGGGCGTGATGGAGCAGCGTGCGGTGCGGCATGCCGCTGGCCAGTATGTCCACCTCGCTGCACAGAAGGGCTGGCCCGTTCCCTGGCCGGAGCAGGGCAGACCGCCGTCGGGCGCAAGGCGTACCAGGACTTCGAGACCGAGTGGCAGCACGCGGGCAAGGGCAATCCGCTCCTCAGCGCGGCGCGGTGTGATAGCGCGGCTGTGCCGCACTGATCGCCGCCGGCGCGTTACACTGCGTGGGCATGACACCCGCGCCCGAATATGCACAGCGGACAACGCCTGGCCCAGCGGCAGAACTTTGCGCCGAGGTGACCGCCAAGCAGGCCCGGCTGCGCAGCTGGATGGCTGACGAGGGCTTCGACGCACTGCTGCTGCGGCGGAATGAGAACATTGCCTGGGCCACGGCCGGCCGTGTTGAAGCGCGCGTGCTTATTCCCGCGGAGACGGCGGTGACCTCGCTACTGCTTACGCCCAAGGACGCCTTCTACCTGGCCCCGAACAACGAAGCCGCGCGGCTGGCCGAAGAGGAGTTCGCCGGACTCGGTTTTGCGCCGCTGCTCCACGCGTGGCATGAGGACAGTCTGCCGCTGGTGCACCGGCATGCGCGCCATGGCTGCATCACGGCCGCTTGGCCGGCGGCCGCTCGCCGCTGTACCGCCCCCTGCATGCGGCACCGCGG
>CAYQYM010000443.1:0-1937 GCA_964421715.1 uncultured Acidipila sp. | reverse complement strand
CTCTTCTAGTCCGCGGCAAGGCCCGGTCCGCCGGGGTGCCACCTGCTGCAGGTCTCCTCTCGACAGCAAGCCATGGCCTGCCGCACCTGCTCTTACCCGTTCGAGCACTTCCTGAACTCGACCTACCCCCGGCCGCTTGCACCGGCGCAGAAGTTCAGGCTGGCAGCGAAGGGCGTCTTCGACCCCTACAACCTGCTGACGATCGGGGGCACCTCGGCGATTGGGGTTGCGGCCAACTCCCACAGTTCTTACGGGCCGGGTTTTGAGGGCTTCGGTAAGCTGAGCGGCGTCAGCTTTACAGAGGTCATGACCAGCGAGTTCTTCGGCACCTTTCTGATCCCTTCCCTGGCGCGGCAGGATCCTCACTACCACCGCATGCCCAACGCCTCGCTGAAACGGCGCTTCGCCCATGCGGTCTACCAGGTGGTCTGGACGCAGGGAGATGACGGACGGTCCATGTTTAACTATGCCACCGTGCTGGGCACGATGGCAGATGAGGCCGTGAACGTGGCCTACGTGCCCTACCGGCGGAACGGCTGGGGTCCGGGCGCGGCGCGCACCGCCACGGCGCTGGCCACCGACCCCCTCGGCAACCTGATTACGGAGTTTGTGCCAGACCTGGCGCGCCGCGTGAACTTCCGCGTGGTCTTTGTGCAGCGGATCATCAATCGCGTGGCAATCAAGGAGGGCGGCTCGCCCGCACTTTGATTGTGAAGGCTAAGTGGCCTGGCCTGCAGGTTGCGCTGTGGCCATCTCCTCGCCTGCCTGCTCGCTGGCCTCGGTAACCTGCTTAAGCGAGACCTTTTCAAAGCGCGACCAGGCCAGGCCCAGAGGAATGACACTGAGGAAGGTGACGACCAGAAGCATGGCTCCGCAGCCAAGGGCCGGCTCCGGCGCAATGTGGAAGAAGAGCTGCATCGCCGTGGTGGTGAAGCCGATCTGGGTAAACCAGCCAATAACCGGAAGCTGTACCACGGAACTGCCCATGCTGGCCGCCATCAGCAGCATGCTCTGCGCCAGGCTCATGTGGCCCAGGATGGGGTCCGCGGTAAAGGCCCGCATTGTCTCGATATAAGCGTAGGCGATCATGACCCACATCACCAGCGAGAGCGCGACGGCGGCCAGAAAATCTCCCGCGGAGCCGATGGTGTTGAGGCCATCGCGAAAGGCCAGCACCTTCTCACGCGCCTGCTCGCCCAGGCGGGGCGAGACGAGGCTGAGCGACCGGCCGGCAGTGCTGGCCATCAGCCTGCCGGAGACGCGAACCAAGCCGGCGAAGAGAGCCAGCGCCAGCGCAACCAGCAGTCCGCCGATGGCCGCCTTGTTGATGAGCTCGGGCCGGGGCAGCGTGTGGCGGTCAGGAGAGAAGAGCAGCACGGCGGAGAACAGGACGGCCATGGTGGCCATGTCGAACATTCGCTCTACCATGTAGACCGCGATCTGCGAGCTGAGCGCAATGCCGGTGCGGCGGGAGACCAGGTACGGGCGGACGAGGTCCGCAAGGCGGCCAAAGAGCGCAACTGCCGTGAAGCCGATGACCTGCGTGCCGAGCAGGCTGAGGACGGAGACGCGCTTGGTGGGCTTGAGAAAGATGGCCCACCGCGCCGCGCGCAGAAGGTAAGCCAGCCAGATCATGGCGACGCCGATGCCGATACGCCTCCAGTCCACATGCCGGAGCTGCTGGCCGAAGATGTGCCAGTCAAAGTGAATGCGTGAGCGGCCATACCAGACCAGCGCCGCCAAGGCTGCAAGCACAATAAGCCAGAAAACCCACTTTTTGCTCTTCAAGCGCTCCCAGCTCCTGATTTCAGACAAATTTCTGGTTGAGATGCAGGCCCATGCCCACACTTACATGAATTTTCAAGGCCTGGGGACAGCCATTGCCGTCAGGGTAGACGCCGCGCGCCTTGCCGCCACCCTGCGGTTGTACTCGTGGA
>CAYQYM010000442.1:0-1939 GCA_964421715.1 uncultured Acidipila sp. | reverse complement strand
TGCGCATTGGCGTGGGTGGGCGAGGCGGAGGCGCGGAAGCGCTCGCGTTGAATCTCACGCGCGGCGAGGACCCGCTGGCGGATGGCAGAGGAGCTCTCTGCCGGGCTGCTGGCACGCAGCTCGCGATACTGCACGGCCGGTACCTCAATGTGAATGTCGATCCGGTCCAGCAGCGGGCCCGAGACCTTCGACACATACCGCTGGATCATGGGCGGTGTGCAGAGGCACTCGCGCGATTTGTCATTGAAATAGCCGCACGGGCAGGGGTTCATGGCGGCGGCCAGCATGAAGCGCGCCGGGAAGCTGAGGGACATGGCTGCCCGCGAGATCACCACGCTGCCGTCCTCAAGCGGCTGGCGCATCACCTCGAGCACGTTCCGGGGAAATTCCGGCAATTCGTCCAGGAACAGCACGCCGTTGTTGGCCAGCGAGACCTCGCCCGGTCTCGGCACTGCACCGCCGCCGGTGAGCCCGGCGTCCGAGATGGTATGGTGCGGCGCGCGAAAGGGCCTCTGCGTGACCAGGCCAGCATCTGCGTCCAGCACCCCGGCGACGGAGTGAATCTTGGTCGTCTCCAAGGCCTCTTCAAAGGTGAGCGGAGCGAGGATGGTGGGCAGCCGCTTGGCCAGCATCGTCTTGCCTGAACCCGGCGGTCCGATCATCAGGATGTTATGGCCGCCAGCCGCCGCGACTTCGAGCGCGCGGCGGGCTGTCTGCTGGCCGCGCACCTCCGCAAAGTCAACGTGAAACTGCTGTTCCTCCTCGAGCAGCTGGCGCGCTGTCGCGCAGAAAGGTTCCGTGTGGATGCCCCCGTTCGCCGCCGCGTTCAGCAGCTCGCGCACCTCGGTCAGCCGCGTCACGGGGTAGACGTTCACGCCCTCCACCACGGCGGCCTCGCGGGCGTTCTCCTTCGGGATGATGAGGTTGCGGATGCCGCGCCCGCGTGCCGCAATCGCCACCGGCAGCATGCCCGGCACGGCGCGCAGGGTACCGTCCAGCCCAAGCTCTCCCAGCAGCAAAAAATCGCTCAGGTCGCGCAGGTTGAGCGCACCGTAAGCACCCAGGATCCCGATCGCCATGGGCAGGTCGAATCCCGAGCCCTCTTTCTTAAGGTCTGCCGGAGCCAGGTTGATGGTGATGTGCGTCGGCGGAATGTCAAAGCCCGAGTTCTTTATCGCCGAACGGACCCGGTCGCGGCTTTCGCGCACGGCGGCATCCGGCAGCCCGACAGTATGAAAGCGGTCCTCCGTCGTCTTGATGCCGGAGAAGTCCACCTCCACGTCGATGATGCTCGCATCAATGCCGTAGACCGCTGCGCTGAGTGCCTTGAAGAGCATGAGTTTTCAGGTGCAGAAAGTATGCGGAGTATAGCACCGGGACCGCCAGGTCTCGCATGTTACTTCCGGGTGCGCACGGAGGAGAGGGCGCCATCGCTGCACAAAAGGTGGGATGATACGCGGGGTGCAGTTGCCTTCTACGGTCAGCCGGGGCTCAGCGGGAACGGGCATCTGCGTCGTGAATGCGGCTGGCCTCGAAGCTGACGATCTTCCACTGGCCGCCGCGGCGGTTGTAGACGCGGGTGTAACGGTAGCGTCCGGTCATATCCTGTGGGCCGTTCACGCCCTGCAGCTCGGCGCGCGAGGTGACGACGGCTGTGTCGCCGAAGACGCGGATGCGCGTGCCGTTGATTTCAAGCTGCATGATGCGAAGCGTGCGGCTGCGGTGCATGGAGAGCAGCTCGGCCTTGGTCTGGATGGTTCCGTTGGCGCTGATGCCGATGTAGTCGTCGGCCAGCAGGCGTTCCATGGTTCTGAGGTCGTTTGTTAACTGGGCGCGGCGCCATTCCTGCTCCACGTTCATCACGTCCCGGCGGGCCTGGTTTTCATGGTGCGCGAGCGCCGCCCAGTCAGCATGCGCGGCGGCGGGCTGCAGCAGCGAG
>CAYQYM010000441.1:0-1942 GCA_964421715.1 uncultured Acidipila sp. | reverse complement strand
GTTGATAAGCAGGCCCAACCGCAGGTCCATCAACCTCAAGTGAGAGAGAACCTGGGCTTCATCGACAGGATGGAGGGCATCCTTAGCCTTGATTTCCACAACAATCAGGTCGTTGACGAGCAGGTCTGCGCGAAAGCCGCAATCGAGCTTTACCGCTTCATAGACGAGCGGTACTGGCTTCTGGCGGACGACCTTGAAGCCGAGCTTTTCGAGCTCATGGGCCAGGCAAGCTTCGTAGGCGGACTCCAGGAGGCCGGGGCCCAGCTTGCGGTGGATCTTGATCGCCGCACCAATGATCTCGCGGCTTAGGTCATTGAGGCGCATGGTGTAATGCACCCTCCTAAACTAGACAGTCGAGGCCTCGATTTTAGGTAGTGGTTGAGGTTGAGTGAACGCCGCGCGAGCTTCGCGCGGCGTTCGGTTATGGAGCGACTGATGAGGCCGGTGATGATTGTACTCGTGGATCCAACGCCCGATGGAGTCGCGGGCTTCCTCCAGCGAGCGGTATTCGTGGAGCCAGACTTCCTCCTCCTTCAAGCTGCGATGAAAGCGTTCGATACGGCCGTTGCCCTCGGGATGATTGAAGGCGGTGCGGCGATGGGCGATGCCCAGCCGCCCCAGAGTGGCGACGAAACGGGCGCTGGTGAACTGCGTGCCATTGTCAGTGGTGAGCGTCAGGCCCGAGCCCCGCGAGCCAGCGGCCATCTGCTCCAGCACCGCGCGCTCCAGGGCGGCGATCGCTTCCTGGGTGCGGCAGCGCAGCGAGAGCTCCCAGCCGACGATCTCGCGCGTACAGCAGTCCAGGGCCGAGACCAGATATGCCCAGCCCGTGCCCGGACCCGCCCACACCTTGGTCATGTCCATCTGCCAGACTTGATTGGGTTCGGTGGTGGTCACCGTGCTCCAGTCCTTTCTGCGGGTCACGCGCAGGCGGCGGCTGCGCACCAGCAGGCCGCGCTCGCGCATCACTCGCAGTACCCGCTTGCGGTTCAGCTTCAGCCCGCCCACGTTCTCCAGCCACTACTGTACCCGGCGATAGCCGTACGCCGGCTTCTGGCCGCACGCTTCGACGACGGCCTCATCCCACCGCCGGTCGGCCCGCGATGCGCGTGGACGCGGGCGGTAGTACAAGCTGGAACGGCTGATTGCGAGCGTGCTCGCCACCAGCGCGGGTTGTCTTCCTGCGGCCACGAACTGCCGGGCTTGCGAATGAACCTGGCCACACCTCATTCGCCCAGTACGTTTTTTAGGAGGTCGATCTGCACGTGCGCCTTGCCCAGCGAGCGCTCCAACTCGCGGATGCGCTTGCGCTGCTCCGCATCGGGCGGCGCGGCGGCGCTTCTCCCCCCAAGCGCCGCCACCGCCGCCTTCTCGGCTTCATCTTTCCAGCGGTAGTAGAGCGTGGGAGCGATGTTGTGGTTGCGGCAGGTCTCGGCGATGTTCCCGCTCTTCAGACCCTCGATCACGATGGCGAACTTCTCTTCCGCACTTCTCTGGACTGCGGCTTTCCTTCCCATCTCGCCTCCTGGCGGAGGCCCCGAAGACTAACTAAACTACCTGTCCAGTTCTAGAGGGGTGCACTACAGGACCGTCTCACAGCGACTGCTCACGCCCAGCTGCCGAAGTAGCAGGTTTGAGTTTCGGGGAACTGAAGGTTGGCACGAATGTTCTCGACGATAAACTGAAATCTGACGCAAAGTCTGAACCTTCGTCACAAGCTGCCGTCGGCGACATTGTCCGTTATGTGGATAACGATAACAAGGCGCAGCACTTCACCAGTTTCCTCTACAAAGACGATGATGGAAATCCGATGGTGTTCAGCAAGAGCGGCGAAACCGGACCGTACCAAACAGGGAAGGCTTCGGATTTTGAGGGACCCGTCGGGCCGGGCGTTAACTACGGGTCAATCAAAGGTATTGAAAAGGACGATAGCGGCTACTAC
>CAYQYM010000440.1:0-1959 GCA_964421715.1 uncultured Acidipila sp. | reverse complement strand
GGAGCGTAAGGCTCGGCCAGTTCAGGCGCGGGCGAGTCCGGATTCGTAGGCGGCTCCGGATTCGTTACAGCAGGGGCGTTCTGTTCGTCGCTCATTTACCTGGTCAACCCCATCGCAGAGCGTACCTGAACCATCGTCTCTTCGGCATGTGACGCGGCGCGGGCCGCGCCGGCGCTGAGGATCTCGCGCACGAGGCCGGACTGGGCCTCGTAGTGCGCCCGGCGCTGCTGGATGGGCGCGAGGGACGCCACCACCGAGTCCGCCAGCCACTGTTTGCACTGGATGCAGCCGATAGCGGCTGTAGTGCAGCCGGCGCGTGCCTCCTGCTGCGTTTCGGCGCCCGAGAAAACCTTGTGCAGGTCGAACACGGGGCACTTCTCCGGGTCGCCGGGGTCGGTGCGGCGCACGCGCGCCGGGTCGGTGACCATCAATTTAAGCTTCTGGCGAAGCATCGGTTCGGGGTCTGAGAGCAGCAGCGTGTTGCCGTAGCTCTTGGACATCTTGCGGCCGTCTGTTCCGGGCAGCTTGGGGGAAGGTGTGAGCAGCACCTGCGGCTCGGGCAGAATTTCACTTGCGTAGAGCGAGTTGAAGCGCCGCGCAACCTCGCGGGTCAGCTCGACGTGCGCTACCTGGTCCTGTCCCACGGGAACGTACCGTGGCTTGTAGAGCAGGATATCGGCGGACTGGAGCAGCGGGTAGCCCAGGAACCCGTAGGTGGTGAGGTCCTTGCCGGTCAGGTTCTCCTGCTGATCCTTATAGCTGGGCACACGCTCGAGCCAGCCGAGCGGTGTAAGCATCGAGAGCGCGAGATGCAGCTCGGCGTGCTGCTTTACGTGGCTCTGTACAAAGATGACGCACTGCTGCGGGTCAAGCCCGGCGGCGAGGAAGTCCAGCGCGACCTGCTCAATGTTGCCGGCCACGGCCGAGGGATCCGCGTAGTCGGTTGTGAGCGCGTGCCAGTCTGCGATAAAGAAGTAGCCGTCATAGCGGTGCTGCAACTGCACCCAGTTATGCAGGGCGCCCATGTAGTTGCCGAGGTGCAGCCGGCCTGTGGGCCGCATGCCGCTGAGCACGCGCGGCTTCGAGGTTTCGGAGTTTGACACGTTGGTCCTTCGTCGGGATTCGTTCCAGTCATTCTACGGAAGGAACTGGCGCTACGGAATCGCCTTGCACCCTGCACCCGCAGGGGTATGCTGATGAGTGAAGAGAGGCGGCTGTGCCTCTGCCCAGGGGGAAATCTCTGATGGCCACTGTGGTAACTCCATCGCCTTCCGCGCGGGCTGGCGTCGGCGCGCACGGCATTTCCTGGTATTTATGGTGCGCGGCGCTGGCTGTGACCAGCGTGACTATCGGCGCGCACTGGGATGTAAGCTGGCATCGCTCCATTGGCCGCGACACCTTCTGGACGGCGGCCCACGTGGCCATCTACCTGTGCGGTGTGCTGGCCGGCATCAGTTGCGGCTATCTCATCCTGAACACCACTCTCCAACGGCCGGCCGCCGCGATCGCGTCTTCGGTCAACATCTTCGGCCTGCGGGGTCCGCTGGGTGCCTTCCTGGCGTCGTGGGGCGGATTGGCGATGCTGACCTCGGCACCCTTTGACAACTGGTGGCATAACGCCTACGGGCTGGACGTGAAGATCGTGAGCCCGCCGCACACGCTGTTGATGCTGGGCATCTGGGCCGTGGGCATCGGTACGCTGTTCCTGCTGGTTGCGGAGATGAACCGCGCCGGAGGCGCCCAGCACGGGGAGTTGCAGCGGCTGCTGCTTTACGTGAGCGGGCTGCTGCTGGTGCTCTCGATGTTCTTCCGCATGGAGTACACCTGGGACGTCCGGCTGCACAGCGCGGTGCCTTACCTCTCGCTTGGCCTGGGCATACCGCTATTCTAGGCCAATATCTGGTTGGCCTCGCGCCACCGGTGGGCCTCCACCTGGACCAGCCTGGTCTACACCGGCTT
>CAYQYM010000439.1:0-1961 GCA_964421715.1 uncultured Acidipila sp. | reverse complement strand
GGCCATGCCGTCTCAAGCACCCGTCCCTTCTCGAGCGAGAGCAGGTCCTGCACGCGGAACTTCGGCACCGGGATCGAGAGGTCAAGCTGCACCGGAAGCGCGGCCAGCGTGGGTGTGAGCTTGTCGAAACCATCGCCGGAAGGGACGGTAAAGGTGGCCGCAGGCTCCGTCTGCGAAGGGACGGAGAGCGCAGCCGTCTGCTGCGCGCCGTCCACACCGAGAGCCTGTCCCACTGGCGAAGGCAAAGCGTGTGCAGACGAGGCTGCGGCCGGGGTGGCGATAACCTGGGTCGTCATGCACGGAAGATGTGCAGTAAGGTGCCCGAAAAGGGAACAGAAAGATTAGAAAACTTTTAGGATTCGAGGCTGCCTCGATCGGGCAGCGCGGCCGCGGCAGACCGGTTCTCCCGCCGCGGCTGGCTTCAGGGCCACAGTTAACGGATCATGTTGATCGCCTGCTGCGTCACTGTGTCAAAGGTGGTGATCGCCTTCGAGTTCGCCTCGAAGGCGCGCTGCGCCACGATCAGCTTGGAGAACTCGGTCGAGATGTCCACGTTTGAAGCCTCCAGTGCCGCTCCCTGCATTGTGCCGCGTCCGCCGGCTCCTGCCAATCCGACACTCGCCTGCCCGGAGGCGAAGGTCGCCTGGTAGTTGCCGTCGCCGGTGCGCATCAGGCCCTGCTCGTTGGTAATGGTCGCCACTGCAATCTGACCTATCTTGAGCGTCTGGCCGTTGCTGTACATCGCCGAGACGGTGCCGTCGGCGTTCACCGCAAAGCTCTGATATTCGCCGCTCGCATAGCCGTCCTGCGTGGTCTTGGCAATCGAGGACGTACTGGCCACCTGCGTCAGATTGCCCGAGCCGTTCGCGTTGTAGAGCTGCCAGTCGAAGGTCAGGTTGTTCGCTCCGTCCGCAAGACCGCTGAAGGTGATGCCGGTCACGTTGGCGGCCGGCGCGATCAGGTTGCCACTCGCATCGAAGCTGAGCGTGCCGCTTGCGTTCGCGCTAGAGCCAGTTGCCTCGCCCGCCGGCAGCGCAATGTTGTAGCTCCAGGTGTTCCCGCCCGTCTTCTGGTAGGTGACCGTAGCCACATGCGCTACTCCGAGCGAGTCGTAGAGCGTTACCTGCGCGGGCAGCGCACTGGCTGCGCCCGCGGCCGCCGAGGCGTCCAGGTTGCCCGTCATGGTCAGGCTGGCCGTCGCCCGCGGAGCCTCCACCTGGCCGACCGGAATCTGAATCGCCGAGAGCGGCGCATTCGTATTCACTGCGCCGTTCGCAGCCGGGTAGCCCATCACGTTGAAGCCGCCCTGCGTGGTCAGGAAGCCGTTCGAGCTGAGGGAGAAGTTGCCGGCGCGGGTATACTCGGTCGCGCCATTGCCCTCGACAATGAAGAATCCGTTGCCGTTCAGGGCCACGTCGGTCGCCTGGCCGGTCGCGTTTACCGAGCCCGTGGTGAAGTTGCTGGTAGTCGAGGAGACCTGTGTCCCGGCGCCTACCTGGATCGGGTTGCCACTGCCGCTCTGCCCGAGCTGCTGGTAGAAAAGATCGCTGAAGGTCGTGGTCTGCGCCTTGTAGGCCGTGGTGTTCATGTTAGCCAGGTTGTTGGCGATGGTGTTGAGCGCCGTCGAATCGGCCTCAAGCCCGGTCAGTGGAATGGAAAAGGATGGCATCTTTTTCTCCGGTCGTCTCAGGGAATCTGGTTCTGGCGCGTGGGCGCGTTAAGGTTGGTCGCGGCCGCTCCCGTCACGGAGTCCGTGACCGGAGTTGCGGCGTGAGATAAAAGCGAGGTGGCCATGCGGAACGCCGGGCCTCCGGTCGTCACCGCGTGCGGAATCTCACCGGGAACCGCCGAAGCATGCGGCAGGGCGAAGCCCGGCCCGGGCGCCGGCTGCGCCATCGCTCGGGCCGTATCTGGTTGCGCTGCCGTTCGGGCCACTGCGGCTGCAGCCCGAACTCCCGGGC
>CAYQYM010000438.1:0-1977 GCA_964421715.1 uncultured Acidipila sp. | reverse complement strand
GGTGAGGGCTAGGGCGGGCCGCGTACACGGCGCGGCAGAGACGGTCACACTGTTGCTGAAGGGTCTGCCGCTGGCCTACAACAAGGACCTGCAGGAGACGCAGGAGCCGGTCTTTCACGCGACACTTGCCCTGCACCAGATGCTCTTTCTGCTGGCCAGGTTCACGCACGCGCTGCGCCTGGATCACGGCCGGATGCGGGCAGCCTGCGAACGCGGATACCTGAACGCAATGGCTGCGGCTACGTGGCTTGTGCATCGCGGCATTCCCTTTCGCACGGCGCACGAGATCATCGGCAGCGCAGTACGGCTGGGGGTTGAGACGGGCCGCGAGCTGAACGAGCTTTCGCTCGAGGAGCTGCGTAGATTCAGCGACGCCTTCGACCAGGGCTTCTTCCACGCGATTACGCTCGAGGCCACGCTCGATTGCCACGACGTTCCCGGCGGCACCGCGCGAGGGCGCGTGCAGGCAGCCCTTGCGCAGATGGAGCAGCGCGTGCAGACACTGGTGGAGGCGCGCGGGGCAGTTGACCTGGGGCTGGCCCAGGGTACACAGGAGAGCGCGCATGCGGGTGCGTAAGGCGCGCCTGCATGACGCGACTAACATCTACGAGCTGGTCAACAGCCTCGCCTCCGATGGCACGCTGCTGCGGCGCGTCTTCGCGGAGATCTGCGAGAACATCCGCGACTTCACCATCGCGGAGAACGATGCGGGCGTCTTCCAGGGATGCGGCGCACTGCACCTCTACGGTCCGCACCTGGCGGAGGTGCGCTCCATCGTGGTGAAGCCCGAAGCAAAGGGCAGGGGCGTGGGGGGAAGGCTGCTGGCCGCCCTGCTCGAAGAGGCCGAAGAGCAGGGGGTGGGCTGCGTATGCCTGTTCACGCGCATCCCCGACTTCTTCTTCCGCTACGGCTTTCGCGTGGTGGAGGACAAGGTCGCGCTGCCGGACAAAATCTACAAGGACTGCCAGAACTGCCCACGCCTCTATCGCTGCGACGAGGTGGCGATGGCACGCGGCCAGTTGCCCCGGGTTTCGATTCTTGGCCCGAGGATTGAGGCCGCGCAACTGGTGCGCCTCTCCGGCTGAGCAACCGGCCCGGGCAGGCCGCAGCCCTGCAGTCAGCCGCCCAGGCTGGGCAGCAGAGACTCTCCCGCGAAGAGAAAGAGAACGCCAATGACGAGGCTGTAGACCGCGCCGGCCACGGCCACGGCCTGGTAAAGCCACGGGCGGCGCATGCCTGCGGTGAAGATGCCGCCGAGCGAGGCCGTCATCAACCCGTTCATCGCGATGAGACCCAGCGCGAACGCCGTGAGCCCGAGCAGCCCGCGCACCGTGCCGCCGAGGGACGCCGTGAGCAGGAACAGCATGAGCTGGGAGGGCGTCTCCGCGCCAAAGCCGTGCAGCATGCCGACAACGAAGGCCGATTTCGAACCGTAATCAAACTGGAATGGCACGGGCCGCGGCGTCTCTGGGCAAAAGAGCTTCCTCATCCGCCAGAAGAGCCACTGCGTGCCGTGCACCAGCAGCGCAATACGGCTTTGCAGCAGGTTATGAGAGTGGGCCCGGCGCAGCACGCTGGCGAGCACCGTGATCGCCAAGAGGATCAGCGTGGCACCGATGAGCCTCTCGGCGATGTTGTCCAGCCGGGCCGGCAGCGGGACATGCAGGAAGATAACGGAGGCCCCAAGCACGACAACCGTGAGCGCATGACCACTGGCGTAGATGAGGCCGAGCGCCATGCCGCGCTGCCAGGTGCGCTCCACGGCCGTGATGTCTGCTATGGCGGCGAGATGGTCATAATCAAAACCATGCCGCAGCCCCAGCAGCGCGCAGGAGTAAAGCGCGAGTGTGACCCGCCAGTCCACGAACCCGCTACTGCCCCGGCTGCTGCTGTGACGGCCTGGGCGGGGTAAAGAGCTGGAGCCGACACTGCCATGTGACCGACTGGCCCGGCTTGAGCGTCACCATACCGGTATCC
>CAYQYM010000437.1:0-1999 GCA_964421715.1 uncultured Acidipila sp. | reverse complement strand
CCGAGCCCGAAGATCTGAACTTCCAGGATGCGGTGTAGGCGTGGCAGTGGCTGGTCGGATTCGCGGCTCTCACCCCACCCGAGCCATGTATCGGCGCGGGAGTACAACACCACAGTCAGCAGCTCCTCTTCGTACATCGTGAGCGGTTCGTACTGCAAACGCAGCGACTTCGCGTCGTTGCCGACAATGGTTACCGGCAGCTCGGCGTCACCAATGTGCGTTGGAAACAGCACCGTCGCGTGCTGGCCCTTTTCAAGGGCCACATCGTTGATCGGCTTGAGCGCAGCACCGCCGCTGGACACGTCCACCGTCTCTCCATGGACAAAGGTTCCATCCGGCAGGCGAATCGCGGCCGGGATTTCAACCTCGATGCGTACCTGCGCGCGGCGCTGCTGGTTTTCTCGCGCGACCGCGGTCGCCACGCCGAGGATCATGATGTTGAAGACCGTCCAGAGCGCATTCATGATGATCGTGCCCGGATGCGTCCCGTCCCAAATCCAGCCAAAGAACGGCAGATGCCAGTAGCGCGGGATTGACATCGCGAGCCCGAGAAAGTTGAAGCCGAGCAGCACGATGAAGGGCTGAGCGATACGCGCGTCGAAGTAGGACTCTTTCACCACGCCGCCCTTGTCCGTCACGTTAAACTTGCCCAGCTTCGGATTCACCAGCGCCAGCAGCGTGGGGAGGAGGATGTAGGGCGAGAGCACCGTCTCGTAAATCTCGTTCCAGAAGGAGTGACGGTGCTGGCCCTGGATGCGCGAGTTCGTGATGTTCGACAACGTGAGGTGCGGCAGGGCGTAAGCCAGGATGGCCGCCCAGTAGCCCGGCACGTTGGTATGCGAGAGCAGCAGGTAGATCAGCGGCGCGGTGAGGAAGATGAGCCGCGGCAGCGCGTACATGAAGTGCGTCATCGCGTTGAAGTAACAAAGGCGCTGCGCGAAACTAAGCCCGCGGGCAAAGAGAGGATTGTCGGTCCTGAGAATCTGGATCATGCCGCGTGCCCAGCGAATGCGCTGCTTCACATGGCCCGAGAGCCGCTCGGTGGCAAGGCCGGCGGCCTGCGCAATGTTGATGTAGGCCGTGTTCCAGCCATTCATCTGCATGCGCAGCGAGGTGTGCGCGTCCTCGGTCACGGTCTCGACCGCGATGCCGCCTATCTCGTCGAGCGCTGTGCGGCGCAGCACCGCGCAGGAGCCGCAGAAGAAGGTCGCGTTCCAGAAGTCATTCCCGTCCTGCACGATGCCGTAAAAAAGCTCGCCCTCGTTCGGGATCGTGCGGAACTGCTTCAGGTTGCGCTCAAACGGGTCGGGCGAGTAAAAGTGGTGGGGCGTCTGCAGCATCGCGAGATTCTCATCGCGCAGGAACCAGCCCATCGTGACCTGGAGAAAGCTGCGTGTCGGCACGTGGTCGCAATCGAAGATGGCTACGTAGGGCGCATGCAGCCTTTCCAGGGCGCGGTTGATGTTACCCGCCTTGGCGTGCGCATTATCGCTGCGTGTCATGTAGCCGACGCCGGCCTCTTCGGCAAACCTGCGGAACTCTTCACGCTTGCCGTCGTCCAGGATGTAGACGTTCAGCTTGTCGGCAGGCCAGTCAATGTTGAGGGCGGCCAATGCCGTGTAGCGCACCACGTTCAGCGGCTCGTTGTAGGTCGGGATGACCAGATCGACCTCCGGCCACAGCTCCGGGTTATCCGGCATGGGCAGTGGCGCGCGCCGCAGCGGCCAGATCGTCTGCATGTAGCCGAGGAAAAGGATGGCAAAGGCGTAGGTCTCTGCGCCGACCAGTATCCAGATGAAGAAGGCATCGAGCGGACCCCACTTGCTGCCGGGGTCGTCAAAAAAGCGGATCACCGTGCCGATGCGCCACCAGGCGTAGCGGTAGGTGGAGAACATCGACATCACCATCAGTGTGAGCGTGATGAGATAGGAGTTTGACGAGCGGCTGAGCCAAAGGCCCAGCAGCAGCATCAGCAGCCCCAGCACCGCCTGCTGGGGCC
>CAYQYM010000436.1:0-1999 GCA_964421715.1 uncultured Acidipila sp. | reverse complement strand
CGGTTAGCCCCCGCGCTGCTAAGTTAAGGAGTTACCGTGAGGGAAAGAGCGCCATGGCAAAGGCAGTCTGGAACGGAAAAGTCATCGCCGAAAGCGACACCACCGAGACCGTAGAGGGCAACATCTACTTTCCTGAGAGCGCGCTAAAGCGTGAGTACTTCCGCGCCAGCTCGACCACTTCCACCTGCCCGTGGAAGGGACAGGCCCGCTACTACTCGCTGATGATCGACGGGCAGGAGAACCAGGATGCAGCCTGGTACTACCCGGACCCGAAGCCGGCGGCGCGGAATATCAAGAATCACGTGGCTTTCTGGCGCGGCGTAGAGGTCGAAAAGTAAGCTGTCCTGAAGCCGCCTGCTGAAATTACTGTCTGAAAAGACCGGTTTTCATCCTAAAAAGAGGCCTTTTCTGCGCAACCTAGAAGCCTGGCGGACGCTCCGATGCCACGCCGAAGGCCTCTTCCATCCTGAGGCCGACCGTGCCCAGCACTCCCTCTTCAAACAGATTTCCAATCAGCGTGACCCCGTGCGGCACCCGGCGTGGCGGTGCAAACCGCGGCAGTGGGCGCGCCGGGTCGGGGGCCCAGTCGCTCCTGGCTCCTGCAACCTCTACAAACCCGGCACGCAGCGTCAGCGAGGGATGGCCGGTAAAGTTGGTCAGCGTCAGCATCTCGTCCCGCAGCGACGGCACCAGCAAAAGGTCCACTTCCGTGAAGATGCGGGCCATCTCATTTGCCACCCGGCGGCGGAATCTGTCGGCCTGCACCAGGTCCACCGCTGACAGAAAACGCGACTGCCGGAACGTGTTCGGCCAGGCGTCCGGAACCTGCATCTTGAGCTCATCGACCTGGTGGTTGAGCGTGATGTCTTCAAAGGCCGCAGCCGCTTCGGCAAAGAGGATGATCTGCAGCGAATTGTAAGGCCAGTCCGGCAGCGAGACCTCAACCGGTTGCATTCCCAGTTTTGCTACGGTCTCGAGCGCCTTGCGATCGACGTCGGTCGCAGGTGGTTCCTGCATCCACCTGGGAAAGTAGCCGACGCGGAGACCGCGGATGGAGCGATTCGCGTCGAAGTCGAGCAGGCTGGGTACGCAGTCCAGGTCGCCACCGCTTTCGGTGACGTCCGGGCCATAGATATGCTTCAGAATGAGCAGCGTATCTTCCACACCGCGCGTCATGGGGCCCAGCTTGTCGAGCGACCAGCAGAGCGTCATGGCGCCGGTGCGCGGAACGCGGCCAAAGGTCGGCCTTAGCCCGTTGACGCCGCAGCGCATACTGGGGCTCACGATGCTGCCGCCCGTCTCGCTGCCGATGGCAAAGCCCACCAGCCCGGCGGCTGTCGCTGCGCCCGGACCGGCGCTCGAGCCGGAGGCGCCCTCCTCCGGCAGCCATGGGTTCATGGTCTGGCCGCCGAACCATACATCGTTCAGCGCGAGCGCGCCAAGGCTAAGCTTGGCCAGCAGCACCGCGCCCGCCTCATTCAGCCTGTCCACAACAGTGGCGTTGCGCGTGGGCACGCGCCTCACAAAGGGCTCCGCGCCATAGGTCGTGCGGGTTCCGGCCGTGTCGAGCAGGTCCTTCGCGCCCCAGGGTATGCCGTGCAGCGGGCCGCGATAGCGTCCGGCGGAGATCTCTGCATCTGCCGCGCGAGCCTGCGCCAGCGCCTGCTCCGGCATTAGAGTAATGACGCAGCGCAGCCTGGGGTCGAACTGCTGCAGCCGGTCCAGGTAGATCCGGGTAAGCCGCTCAGAGGTGAGTTTGCGCTGCTGCACCCAGCGGGAGAGCCGGCTGACAGGCGCATAGGCAATGTCCGCGTCGGACGTGGGCAGGGGGCCGGGGTCTGCAGCGCTGCGAAGGAACCGGTCAGCCTGGGGGCCGGAGTGGTAGCCGGGCTGGACGGCCTGCACGCGCGACCAGGGCTGCACGTCGGGACCGATCTCGACCCTGCGCGGCCCGACGCGCCCCCCACAGCAGGGCGCCATGGACTGCCACCCGTTGCGT
>CAYQYM010000435.1:0-2004 GCA_964421715.1 uncultured Acidipila sp. | reverse complement strand
GTCGAGTAGGCCGGCGAGCAGAGCGTCCTGGCTGGCGGCGCTGAGCAGCAGGGCGGAGGAGGCAAGAAGGACCTGGAGAGGGTCTTCGAGTACGGGCTCGCGTGTGATTTGCGGGTGGACTGCCGCAACGGCATTGTGGCCGCCCGGCGATGGACGGCTGCCGGAACCTGGGTCATCCATGGTTTGCCGGCCGCTGCTGAATTGGGAGCTGGTAGACATTAGGCCGAGTTGTTTTGGCAATTATTGCGGGGGAGCCGGCACTGGCTTGTCACTGGGCCGGGGTGCGGGTTGGTTGGGGTCGGGCTTGGTGGTGTCGGGTTTGGCAGCGGGCGGGTTGGCGTCGCTGTCGGACGGGCTGGCCCCGCCGAGCTGGGTGCCGTCGTGCTGTTCGTAAATCGAGTACTGACGGGCCGGACGCTTGAGCTTGATGAAGATGTCCTTGCTATTGGTGTCGATGAGGTAGTCGTCGCCGAAGGTCTGGAAGCCATCGGCAATGACCTGCAGGCGCACGGTGTCGCCAATGGGAATAACGTCGAGGATGGCGCGGCCTTCCTCGTTGGTTTTGAGCTCCATGTTGCCTTCGTCCTTGCCGTTCCTCATGGGATGAAAGACGACGGCAGCGCTTTCCACAGGTTTGCCGTTACTCGCCTTGACGACGGTGACGGTCACATGGGCGGTGGCCGGCGGCGGCGTGTATTTGCGGCCGCGATGCTGTGCCTGGAGAACGGCCGGGACGAGCAGGAAAGCAAAAACGGCCGACAGCCGGGGAAAGAGGAACGCGCGTTGCAAAACGGATGGCTTTCGGGTGGGCGGCTTCGAGGCAGACAGCATGGCGCTAGTGTATGCAATCCCGCAGGATTTAGCACGGAGAACCGGGACTGAAATTAGGGGGAAAAAAGATGCGAAGGGCCCGCTGCCGGTTTTGGCAAGCGGGCCCCGGGTCGCCGGTGGACTGTTGAGTTTGACCTGAGGCTTCCTCGCTTGCATAACGGGGCCTCGGCGATTCGGTTGCAGGTTCGCCAGGACTAGAGCCAAGGAAGCTCTTAGGCCTCAGTCACCTCACGTGTGATCGTGCCGCTACAACTACCATCAGAAAGTGTCATTCTTTGGATCAACCTCCTTTCCCGTGTAACTCCACAGTAAGAGGGGTACATAGGCTCGTCAAGTGGGCGAGGGGCATCCGGCTAGATGCTGGTTTTGTGAGGTGAATGGGGGAAACGGCGGGCAGGGAGACGTGGCGGACAGGCTCAGCGGGCGTGGCGATAGAGCAGGTCGAGCAGCTCGTCGTACATGGCACCGGCGCTGTCGCCTCCCTTACGAATGGCCTCCGCGGCGCAGTGGGTGAGGTGGTTGCGCATGAGCAGGCGGCTGACGCCGCGCAGGGCCTCCTGCACGGAGCTGATCTGGAGTAGGATGTCGCCGCAGTAGCGCTCGTCTTCAACCATCTTTTCAAGGCCGCGCACCTGGCCGGCGATGCGCGCTAACCGACGCCGCGCGGAGGCCTTGATGGCGGGGTCGACGGCGACGGCCCTGCGGCCCGGCTGGCAGCTGGAATTAGAGCTCGATGTGATGCGCGCCTGGGTGCTCATCGTGGCTGAAATCTCCTGAGGCGCAGGCTGTTAGAGAGAACGCTGACCGAGCTGAGAGCCATGGCCGCGGCGGCGAGCGCGGGGCTGAGCAGCAGGCCGAACCAGGGGTAGAGCACACCGGCGGCGATGGGAATGCCGATGATGTTGTAGGCCAGCGCCCAGCCGAGGTTCTGCCGCATGACGCGGAGCGACTGCCGAGCAAGCTGGATGGCGTCGAGGATCTGCCGCGGCTCACCCCTGAGGAGGATGGCGTCACCGGCCTCACGGGCGAGATCGGTACCCGTACCGATGGCAAGACCGGCGTCGGCCTGGGCGAGTGCGGCGGCGTCATTGATGCCGTCCCCGGCCATGGCGACGCGCCGGCCGGCCTGCTGCAGCTCGCGGATGGCGCCGAGTTTGCCCTCCGGCAGTGCGC
>CAYQYM010000434.1:0-2020 GCA_964421715.1 uncultured Acidipila sp. | reverse complement strand
GGCCGGCAGGGTGCGCAAGAAAGGGCTCGTGCGCGAGACAGAGGCCGTGGCCCGCGATGCTGCGCGCACGGTGCGCTACGCCGTGCTGCTGCCAGATGTAAGGTTGCCTAAGCTGAATGACAATCAGCAGGCCATTCTCGCGCAGCTTGCCGGTGCGGGCGGTGAACTGCCGGCCGAGGCCGTGCGCAGGCTCGACGTGCCGGAGTCCACGCTGGGCACACTGGTGCGCCGCGGGCTGGTGCGCATGGAAGAGCGCCCTGCTCCCTTTCACCTGACCGGCCTTGCGCGGCCGGCCTCCACCTATGAGCTGAACTCCGCGCAAGAAGCGGCCCTCGGCAGCATTACGCAGGCCATGGATGAGCGCGCCTTCCGGCCGATGCTGCTGCATGGGGTGACCGGGTCAGGCAAGACGGCAGTGTACCTGGCAGCGATGCGGGCGGCGCTCGATGCCCGCCGCACCGCGATTTTACTGGTGCCAGAGATCGGGCTCACCCCCCAAATGGCCGCGCAGCTTTTCACATCCTTTGGCAAAGAGGTGGCGCTGCTGCACTCCGCGCTTACGCCTCTGGAGAGGGCAGAGCAGTGGTACCGCATCCGCCGGGGCGAGGCGCGGCTGGTGGTGGGCACGCGCTCAGCCGTCTTTGCGCCCGTGTCCCAGCTTGGGCTCATCATCGTCGACGAGGAGCATGATGCCAGCTACAAGCAGGAGGAGACGCCGCGCTATCATGCGCGGGACACGGCCGTGATGCGCGCCAAGCTCGCCGGCGCCGGCGTGGTGCTCGGTTCGGCGACGCCCTCGCTCGAGTCCTGGAACAACGCTCTGCAGGGGCGGTATGCGCGCATTGAGATGCATGCGCGCGTGAATCAGCGGCCGCTGCCGAAGGTCGAGCTCGTCGATATGCGGCGCGAGTTCCAGGAGACAGGCCGCGAGGAGCTCTTCTCGCGTGCGCTCATTGAGCAGACGCAGGCGGCCCTCGACCGCGGCGAGCAGGCCATCATTCTGCTGAACCGCCGGGGCTACTCCTTCGTGGTGATGTGCCGCGCCTGTGGAGAGAAGCTCCAATGCGAGAACTGCGCCATCTCGCTCACCTACCACAAGGCCGGGCCTGAAGTGGACGCACGCGCCGGGGTGGGCCAGCGGCTGGAGTGCCACTACTGCGGCTATCGTCGCACCGTGCCCAGGCTCTGCCCGCACTGCGAAAGCGAGCATCTCTACTATCTTGGTGCGGGCTCGCAGCAGGGAGAAGAGCGGCTGCGCGCCATCTTCCCTGGCGCGCGCATCGGGCGCATGGACCGCGACACTGTACGCGGACGCTTTGACATGGAGCATCTGCTCACCCGTCTTCATTCGGGCGAGATCAACCTGCTGGTGGGGACGCAGATGATCGCCAAGGGGCATGACATCCACGGCGTGACGCTGGTGGGCGTGGTGGGCGCCGACTACGCGCTGGGCCTGCCGGATTTTCGCGCCGCCGAGCGCGTCTTCCAGCTGCTGACGCAGGTCTCAGGCCGGGCCGGGCGCGGGGAACTGCCTGGCAAGGTGCTTGTGCAGACCTACCACGCAGACCATTACGCAATCGACTTCGCGGCAAAGCACGACTACCATGGCTTCGTGGAGAAGGAGCTGAAGTACCGCTTTTGGATGCACTATCCGCCACACCAGGCGCTGGCGAATCTGCTCATTCAGGGCCCCCAGCTTGAAGAGGTCGCAGGTTGGGCTGCGGCGCTGGGCCGATGGTTCAAGGCCACGCCGCTTGAGGGCGTGCGCGTGCTGGGGCCGGCCTCCGCGCCGCTCTCGAAGGTCAAGCGCATCTACCGCTTTCATCTCGTGCTGAAGGCGCAGAACAGGCGGGCGCTGGGGCGCACGCTGCGCGCGGCGCTCGCCCACGCGGAGCAGGCGGGCATCCCGCGGCGCAACCTGGTGGTGGACGTGGATGCGGTGAGTTTAATGTAGCTAGCGGGCGCGCCTTCCGGCCACGGCCCTAGACTTTACGTGTCCTGAAGCGTGCCTCGCGTGCTC
>CAYQYM010000433.1:0-2039 GCA_964421715.1 uncultured Acidipila sp. | reverse complement strand
GGTCGGCGCGGAAGATGGCATGCAGGGCTAAATATGTAACCGCAATGGAAACCATTGAGGGCAGCGCGAACATGGCCAGCCAGCGTGAAAGCGGCGGCATGCCCTTGTTAAACAGAACCAGGTTGGCCGGGTTGGAGATGGGAAGCACGAAGCTGGCCGCATTGGCGATGAGCGCGCAGGCGAAGAGGTAAGGCAGCGGCTTTACTTTGGCCTTCCGGGTGGCAGCCAGCACGGCGGGTGTGAGCACAACGGCTGTGGCATCGTTTGACATGAAGACGGTGACGAGCGTGCCGACGGCGTAGAGCAGCGCGAAAAGCCGCGCCGGTGAGCCTTTGGCGAGGCGGAGCGCCAGGCCGGCAAACCAGTCAAAGACACCGTTGCTGCGAGCGAGCTCGGACAGGAGCATCATGCCGGTGAGAAAGAGGTAGACATCCGTGCCTTGGAGCGCCGCGTGCGCGGCAGCATGGAGCGAGGTGAGGCGGAGCAGGAGAAGCAGGATTGCTCCACCGCAGACCCAGATAGCCTCGGTGATGCCGAACGGACGGGCCAGCATGAGCAGGATGCTGATTGCGGAGATGGTCCAGAGAAGGACCTGCGCTACGTGCGCGCTGAACATCGTACCGGGCTCCTTGCGTTGCTCTTGATCGTAATGTGAGTCAGATGCAGGGGGCGCAGGATTTGACACAGGATGGGACTGCGGGTAGGTTGGAAGGCAGATGCAGATACGCCACCATCATCGTCACCACCATCATCACGGGACGAGTGTGCCGGCGGGTCTGTTCGGGCTGAAGTAACAGCCAGACAAGAGACCAGGACTTTAAAGAGCCCGCCGGCGCTACCAAGCGCGGCGGGCTTTCTGCTGTTGCGCGAGGGTGGCGGCAGGCGGCCGGGAGATACAGAGGAACGCATGCAGCAGATTGACTTCGACAAGATGAACGGGCTGGTGCCGGCAGTTGTGCAGGACGCCACGACAGGACAGGTACTGATGGTGGGTTTCATGAACGCTGCCAGCTACCAGAAGACGCTCGAGAGCGGGTTTGTAACCTTCTGGAGCCGCACGCGCCAGAAGCTGTGGATGAAGGGCGAGACGAGCGGCAACCGCCTGCGCATTTTGGAGGCGGCGACGGACTGCGACCAGGACACGCTGCTGTTCCGCGTGCAGGTAGAAGGAGACGGACTGGTGTGCCACGAAGGGACTGTAAGCTGCTTTACTCGTCCGATTGCATTGGCGATGAACGCGGAGGTGCGGTGATGGCAAAGCTGCGACTCGGAATACCGAAGGGCAGCCTGCAGGATGCGACGATTGCGCTGTTTGGGCGCGCGGGCTGGAGCGTTTACGCAAACGGGCGGTCCTACTTCCCCACGGTCGACGACCCGGAGATCGAGTGCATGCTGATTCGTGCGCAGGAGATGGCGCGCTACGTGGACCACGGCGTGCTGGATGCCGGTCTGACGGGCGTTGACTGGGTGGTGGAGAGCGGACTGGATGTGGCGAGCGTGGCCAGCCTGGTGTATGCAAAGCAGAGCCGGCAGCGGGTGCGGTGGGTGCTGGCGGTGCCCGAGGACTCACCGTGGCAGAAAGCGGAGGACCTGGCTGGCAAAACGATCGCGACTGAACTGGTGGAGGTGACGCGGCGATACTTCGCAGCGAAGAACGTGCCGGTGAAGGTGGAGTTCAGCTGGGGCGCCACCGAGGTGAAACCGCCGATGCTGGCCGATGCGATCGTGGAGGTGACAGAGACGGGCAGCTCGCTGAAAGCGAACCGGCTGCGCATCATAGACACGGTGATGCAGAGTGAAACGCACCTGATTGCAAATCGCGCAGCGTTGGATGACGCGTGGAAGAAGCAGAAGATCGAGTCGCTGGCGCTGATGCTGAAAGCGGCGATGGATGCACAGGGACAGGTGGGACTGATGCTAAACGTGGAGAAAGCGAACCTGGCTGCCGTGCTCTCGGTACTGCCGGCGCTCAATTCGCCGACCGTCTCAGAGCTGAGCAACGCGCAGTGGGTGGCGGTGAACACTATCCTGGAGGAAGC
>CAYQYM010000432.1:0-2051 GCA_964421715.1 uncultured Acidipila sp. | reverse complement strand
TCGACCATTGTGAAGGCCTTGATGTGTACCCTGGGGAATCGCTGCTTCAGCCCCGTGACCAGGTCGAGAAAGTACTCAAGTGGCAGGTCAGGATGCAGCCCACCTACGATGTGAAACTCCGTCACAGCCTCGCTGTAACCGGAGGCGGCTGTCTCCCACGCCTGCTCCAGCGCCATGGTGTAAGCGCCGACTGTGTCCTTCTTGCGCCCGAAGGCGCAGAGCCTGCAGGCAGCCACGCAGACGTTGGTCGGGTTGATGTGGCGGTTCACGTTGAAATATGCGACGTCTCCGTGCATGCGCTCACGCACGGAATTTGCCAGCCAGCCGACGGCAAGAATGTCAGGAGATTGGTAGAGGGCGACGCCATCTTCAAAGCCAAGCCGCTCGCCTCTCTCCAGCCTTGCTGCAATGTTGCTGAGCCGCGAATCTTCGGTCTGGAACGGGTGCGCCATGCTCCCATGATAATCCAGCGCCACCGCCTGCCGTCATGCTCTACTTGGGGCTGTGTACGCCATGAAAGCAGCGCCGGCAAGGGCTGTGTCCTGACGACTCACGGCAGGATTTCGTGAAGAAGACGGCTCGGACACTGGTAGTATGCCGACAAGGAACCCACTCGCTCTTGCTGGCCGCAGGAAGACGGATTGCGTAGATACCTCGGATTGCTGTTGACCCTTGCACTGTGCCACGGCATGGTGCTGGCGCTGCCTGCCTCCCAAGGCCCGGAGTTACAGAAGGCCGGGTTGCCCAGTGTAACGGCTGAGAACCTGGCCAAGTACAAGGTCAGTTTTCCTGAAGGGATGGCCGGCAAACTGGACCTGCTGCTGATCACCTTTCAACGCGAACAGCAGTCGCAGGTTGACTCATGGATGCCCGTGGCCCAGGGGCTGCAGCATTCCTACTACGATCTTCGTTATTACATACTCCCGGTCTCCGGCCGCGAAAACATTCTCTCCCGCTGGTGGGATAACGCGTCTCTGCGCAGTGATCAGACGGATCCGGAGAGTTGGCCCTGGATCGTGCCGCTCTACCTGGATAAAGACGCGTTTCGGCGCTCGCTGCAGATTCCGAACGAGAAGCGGGCCGTGGTGTTGCTGGTTGATAGGCAGGGCAAGGTGCTGTGGCGCGGATATGGGGCGGAGACACAGGCCAATCGTGAGGCCCTGATGGCTGCCGTCGCGGCTAACCTGTCTCGTTAAACTAAGCTTTGTAATGCAGGTGCAGGAGCTGCCGCATCATGCTCCCGAGGTAGAGCCCGGACCGGGCGGCAGGGGCTTCTCCATGACCAGCGCGTCAAGCGTGCTGAGGTAGTAAGCAGGAATCCTGCCGGTACGCTGGTATCCCATCGACTCATAGAACCGCTGTGCCGTTTCGTTGTCCGCAGCCACCTCCAGGCGAACGGAGAGTGCGCCCCGCGATGTCATATCAGCCTCAAGCGCCAGCAGCAGTTGGCGGCCCACGCCAGACCTTCGATGTTCCGGCGATACGTCAATCGTGATGATGTGGCCAACCACCTTGCCGCTCTCGCGATTGACCTCTCCGACAGCAAAGCCTGCCAGCGGTCCGTCCTCGGATTTTTCCGCGACTTCTTCCGCAACCACGGAGAAGCAGCGCGCGTGCGTAAGGAAGTATCGCAGCTCCGCACGCGAGTAGGCGATGCCTGGGCGAAAGCAGGCCTGGTCCAGCGCGAAGAGCGCGGGCAGGTCTGCCGGGCGGAATGGACGCAGTGCGGCCACGCGCGCTATTGCCGCGCGGCCTGAGAAGGTCCGACGGGCACGGCCGATGCACTCTCCTGCTGCTGTTCCATGAGAACGCCGTCATAATAGGAGGCGGCCATCAGCCTTCCGTTCACCGCCTGCACCTGGTGCAGGTTCCACCCGCTGTTCCACCACTTCCAGCTCTTATCGTCATCTTTCAAGGCGAGCACCAATGGAGACTGCGAAGACGTGACCAGTATACGTTGCAGGTCAGGGCTATAGGTCAGCCCGTTCACCGCGCGATAAGGCAGGGCGCTCAGCGGACTCCAGCTCTGTCCCCTGTCGTTGCTGTAGAAG
>CAYQYM010000431.1:0-2053 GCA_964421715.1 uncultured Acidipila sp. | reverse complement strand
GGCAAGGGCTATGGCGAGCCGGCGGCCGTGTGTCCGGGCCGCCGCCTGTACCCTTACCGGCCCGGCACCAGCGCCCTCACCATCCACACCGTTGAGAAGATCGCCCCCGGGCCGTCCGGCAAATTCCGTTACGGAAAGACCGCGGTTGAGATGGATCAGAATCTTGCTGCGGGCGGAAAGCAGGTAAGCCATGGCCTGGATACACAATAACCTCCTGCTTCCGCTCGCGGAGCCGGAGCGTCATCGCAGCCTTGGCCGCCGTCTGCGGTCCCTTAAGGCCTTCGACCGCCTCTCCAAGGACGAGCAGCTAGCCGAGCAGGAGCGTCGCGTGCGCGCCATCATGGATCATGCGTATCGCACAACCCCCTACTACCGCCGCATCTTCGATGACATCGGATTTCGCGCGGCCGACTGGCACTCCGGCCAGCCCATTCCGCTGCCCGAGCTGAACCGCGATCTGCTGCGTGAAAACGCGCACGATCTTCGCTCGCGTACCCTGCAGGAGCAGCAGCTCCGGCGTGCCACCACCGGCGGCACCACCTCTACGCCGGTCGCCATCTGGCGCGACCTGGACGGGCTGCGCGACAAGACAGCCCTGCAGTTCCACCTGAACCGCTGGGCAGGCTACGACCAGGGAACCCCGGTGCTGCAGGTGTGGGGCGCCGAACGCGACCTGGCCATGAACCCGAGCTGGCGCTGGCGCCTTTACCAGGAGGGCCTGCTGCGCTGTCAGACCATCGCCGCAGGCCAGCTGAATGAACAGGTGATGCAGAGGTTTGTGGCCAAGCTGAATCAGCACCAGCCGAAGATCCTTTACGGCTACTCCGCCACCATGGCGCGCTTTGCCGAGTTCCTCCGCTCCACCGGCATCGTCTATCACCGGCCTGAGCGCATCATCGTCACGGCCGAGCCGCTCTCTTCAGAAGATCGCTACGTCCTTGAGGACGTCTTCGGCTGCCCTGTTACCGAACACTACGGCAGCCGGGACATCGGCATGGTGGCGGCGCAGTGTGATACCGGCCAGCGGCTTCACTTTCACCCCCTTGCCTGCTATCTCGAACTCGTTCACGCCGGCACCACGCCCGAAGGTCCCCTTTACCGGCTCATCGCGACCGACCTGCTCAACTTTGGCATGCCGCTGCTGCGCTACGACACGGCGGACTGTGTTCAGTTTGACAGCTCGCCCTGCCCCTGCGGGTCGTGGTTTCCCTCGGTGAAGAAGATTCTCGGCCGCACCCTCGACAACTTTGTGCTCGAGGATGGAAGCATTGTCCCGGGCGTCGCCATTACAGTGATCATGGCCCGCAGCAGCCGCGGCTTCCGCAACGTGCGCCAGCTCCAACTCGTGCAGAAGGCCATCAACCACATGCACATCCGCTACGCCGCAGAGGGCGACCTTGTCGCCATCCAGCAGGAGCTGGCAGCGTTTCGCCGCCAGGTTGAGGAGCTCTTCCGCAGCAGGCAGCAGTGGACCGCCGAGCGCGTACCGGAGATCCTGCGCGAGAAGTCCGGCAAAATCCGGCTCTGCATCTCAGAGGTGCCGGAGGCCACGCGCCGCGCAGTCTAAACACTTCCCGCAATGCATCACGGCCGAACGGCTCTCCCGTCTTCTTCTGGCCGCTTCTGCCGGTTGTTTCTCCCTACTGCCATGCCGGCCTCCCCTCTCGCGATGCCACCGGCATAGACTCTGCCAGCGTCGCCGGCACTGGCTGCGGCAGCCAAGGCAGGGACTTCTCCCGAACCAGCTCCGTGGCGCTCTCCTTCGCCTCGCCGGTCTCAAGCAGGCTTACTGCTCCGCTGATCGCGCCCAGCAGAAACCAGGTAAGCCGGTAGAGGTTGTGGCCTGAGTAACCCGCGAACAGCAGCAGGTAAAGACTCATGTTGCAGGCCCGTGGGTAATTCTGCAGCAAGGGACTGGCTCGTTCACGCACAAACCGCTTAGTAAGGGAATAGTTCAGCCGGATGAGCGAAAACAGGTAGTAGCCGAAGGTGAATACACCGGCGAGGCCGAGCTCACCCAGCAGCTTGAAGTAGAGCGAATGCGCATTCAGCC
>CAYQYM010000430.1:0-2063 GCA_964421715.1 uncultured Acidipila sp. | reverse complement strand
CTTTACAACTGCGACCGCGGCAAAGACGACCAGCACGAGGCAGGGATAAAGAAACGCGGTCAGAGAAATGCGGTTCGCCGGCGCCAGCAGCGGGATGCGAATTTCCTGCGCGTCGTGAGCGCGCTGCGGCAGCTTCGAGGCGGCACGGTTGGCGCGCGCGAAGGCCACGTAGTAGACCAACAGCAGCCCCGGCGAGGCTGCCACCGCCGAAAGGTACGTGAGGTGGCTCCTTGAAAAAGCCTGCGCGGCCACCACGGTCGGCAACAGACCGAGCCAGATGGCAAAGCGGAAGCGGCTCTCAATGGCCCGCGCCTCCGGCGAGTTAAGCGCCTCTTCGGTCAGGGAGCGGCCGAAGAAGTAGTAGCGGTTAAGCAGTGATGTGCGGCTCAGAAGCGCAGCCAGCACCACGAGCAGTATCAGTCCAGCCAGCATAGGTTCACCTTTCTCCCGGTCACGCTTCTGTGAGCTCGCGTGCCATCCGTTCCAGTTCTTTTGAGATCGTGCGCGAGGGCAGTCCCTGCGCCCGGAATGTCGCCACGAGGCTGCGCAGCCTCGCTCCAAACTGTTCCCGCGATTCGGGGGTAGCCGGAGGAGCGGCTCGAGCCTTGACCGTGGCGCCGCGGCGGCGCTTCAGGTCGATCCAGCCCTCGGATGCCAGCAGCCGGTAGGCCTCGGCCACGGTGTTGAAGTGCACACCCAGATCCAGTGCCAGTTCCCGTACCGTGGGCAACTGATCGCCGGGTTGCAGCTGCTCGTTCACCAGCAGGGCGCGCAGTCCCTCCACCACCTGCCGGTAGACCGGCTCGGAGGCATCAGGATCAATTGGCAGGTAGACCTGCTGTCGCTGCATATGTCTTATGTACACATACAATGTACAAATATGCAAGCCTGATTTTCGCCTACACTCTAGGCAATGAATGGACCACTGGCCACAGGGGCGGGATTAGCGGTGCTGGGCGCGGGCGGCTATGCCTATGCCGCCATGTCGCCGGAGTCACAGATCTTCGGGCGCACGCTGATCGCTGGCAATGACACAAACGAACTTGCCCTCACCTATGACGACGGCCCCAACGACGAACACACAGAGGCGCTGCTCGACCTGCTGGAGGAGCACAGCGTCCGGGCGACGTTCTTTCTCATCGGGCGCTTTGTGCGGCAGCGGACCGCGCTGGTGCGCGCCATCCACGAGCGAGGCCATCTGGTAGGCAACCACACCTTCACGCATCCGGTGCTGCTCTTCCAGCCGCCAGGGCAGGTCCGGCAGCAACTGGCCTCGTGCAACGCCGCCATAGAGGATGCGATCGGTGCGCCGGTGCGCTACTTCCGCCCACCACACGGCGCGCGGCGGCCGGACGTCGTTCGGTACGCGCGCAGCCTGGGCCTTACGCCCGTGATGTGGAACGCGATGGGCTACGATTGGAAACCGTCGCTCGATCCGGCGAGGATCCTCGCCGACCTTGAACGAGGCATCGCGAAGAACCGGCGGCGCGGGCGCGGCAGCAACCTCCTGCTGCACGACGGCGGGCAGGCCGGCCTGGGCCAGGACCGCCGCGCGACGGTCGAGGCTACCCGCCAGCTGCTCGGCCGGTATAGCGAGGCAAGATTTGTAACCGTGGATGTTTGGAATCAGGGCAGCGGGTGACGGACGCGATGCACCGGGTGCTGATTTGCAGTTGACGTGAAAGATTCCGCCGAAAGCATCTTTTTTTCTGCCGATGTGTCCAACAGCACAAGCGGAGAACCGAAGCGGGTTCCGCTGCGTACCTTGGTTGCAGCAGGAGAGCATGAGATGCACATCGCAGCACGGGAGATCCGGCCCTCGGAATATGTCTACCACGTGGCGACCATAGCGGTCGCACTGCTGATCTGGTTCTCTGCCCTTTAGCCGCGCGCCGCGGCAGCGATTCCGTAATCGAGGTCATCAATACGGAACCCACCGTGGTGCCCAGCCGCCTGGCCTTTCCTGTTGTGATTATTGCAAACCTCTAACGTGGGGCAGCCTGGCATGCGGGTTTTCGGGAGCCGTCGGGTTCACGCCGAAGTCCCACACATCCAGGTTCACC
>CAYQYM010000429.1:0-2072 GCA_964421715.1 uncultured Acidipila sp. | reverse complement strand
GCCGGAGAGAGCGAGCCCGATTTGGCATTGGTCTCGACCGTCGTGACACCGGCCCTGCCGGAGGTGCCCCAGGGCGCAGCCGGGAGAGGAAAGTCCGAACTCCGCAGGGCAGTGTGCCGGATAACGTCCGGGATGTGCGCGTCAAGGCGCACAGACGGCCAGTGCCACAGAGAAGATACCGCCAGCGCTCTCCACAAGAGGCGCAGGTAAGGGTGAAAAGGTGCGGTAAGAGCGCACCGCCCCGGCGGCAACGCACGGGGGCAGGGTAAACCCCACACGGAGCAAGACCAAATAGGGAGGGATGCGCGGCCAGGCCCAGTTTGCCGCGCGGCGTGCCGGCCCGGTGCGCCCACGTGGGCTCTTCAGACCAGCGGTTTCACGATCGCCAGGTGAAGCGGAAACCTCCGGGTAGGTCGCTTGAGCGCGTCAGTAATGGCACGCCTAGAGGAATGACCGTCCTCGACAGAATTCGGCTTACAGGTCCGCCTGCCAAGGTCCTGCATCCGCCGTACACTACTTGCATGAGCCATGAAGGCATTCGATTCGTGAGCGAGGCCCAGGCGCGCCGCGAAGAGGCCGCTCACCGCGAGCTGCCGCGCGAGGCCACCGAGCCGGCCAAGGTGCGCGTACTCAAGACCGAGGGCACCGGGGTCGAGATCGACTGGAGAGACGGCCACCGCAGCGCCTGGACCTTTGCCTGGCTGCGCGATGCCTGCCCCTGCGCTACCTGCCACGAAGAGCGCGAGAAGGCCGGCCGCGAGCCCGGGGCGCCGAAGTCGCGGGTGGCCACGCTGCTGCCCATGTACCAGGCCCCCGCGCGGCCGGAAAGTGTCTCTCCCGTGGGACGCTACGCACTCAGCTTCCATTGGAACGACGGCCACGCAAGCGGGATCTACTCCTGGGATTACCTGCGCCGCCATTGCCAGTGCGGGGAGTGCCGGGCCGCTACTCGAGCAACACCGGCATCTCCGTCGCGGTAAAGGTCGAGCCTGAGAGCGGGGTCTTTACGCCTCTCAGGTCGGTCATGGAGGTGGCTCCCTGCGTGCTCGCCGTCACTGGCCCGAACTCGTTCCACATCAGCCATTGCTTCCGCCCGTTCGCCGTGATCACATTGCACGTCCAGGTCTTCCCGCTGTCAACCGCGCAGCCGATCCGCGCGCCCGAGAGCCAGCGGAAGACATTCTGGTAGGCATAGGCAGCCTCGGTCGGCTGGAAGTTTGCGTCGGTCAGCTCCAGCGAGACCCAGTTCTTGTTGTCCCACGCGTACCAGTAGATGCGGCTCACGCCCAGCTCGGCGTTGATGATGAGCGCACGCGCCACCCAGGCGGCGGCCTTGTCATCGGTGAAGGTGGCGGGCTTGTTCCACTCGTTCTCGGTATTCCAGAGGGGCTTTGCGCCGGCGCCATACTTGGCCATCGTGCCGCGCAGCAGCTGTTCGAAGCCGATCACCGCCTCGGGCTCCTGCGGAGTGGGGCTCATGTGAAACGCGACAACGTCGATGTAGGACGCTCCTCCAGCCTTGAGGAACTGCGTCAGCAGGTCGAGGTTAAAGCTGGGTGAGACCACGGTTGCATTCGGATCGATACTCTTGATGATGGCGTAGGCGTGCTGCACCATATCCATCATCTGCTGCATGTTTCCGGTGTAAAAGATGTCGGTGAAGGGCTCATTCCATATCTCGTACGCGCTAATGCGGCCCTTGTAGCGCGTCACCACCGCGGTGATGTAGTCGTCCCAATCGGCGAGGTTTGCCGGCGGCGCTGAGGCACCGGCACCATAGCCGGAGGGCCGCGCAGGGTCGCTCGAGGCCCAGGTGGGCGTCTGCCCCAGTTCGAGCAGGACGTCGTTGCCGGCGCGTGCCGATTCGTTTACGTAGATATCGAGCGCATACCAGTTCCAGGCGCCCTTCTGCGGTTCGAGCGCAGACCACCAGACGCCGTTGTCCCACAGGCGCAGAGAGCCAAACTTGATCTGTGGCCAGTGGTTATAGTTGTGAACGAGCATGCCAAAGAATTGCGGCGCGATGACAGTAACCGGCGCGTTGGAACTGCCGCCGGAGTTGGGTGTGGAGC
>CAYQYM010000428.1:0-2077 GCA_964421715.1 uncultured Acidipila sp. | reverse complement strand
TCATGGACCTGAGCGGCAGCATGGCCAACAAGGTAGTCCGCGCCCGCGAGTCCATCCTGAAGTTCATGAAGACGGCTAACCCGCAGGACGAATTCTTTGTGATCGGTTTCAACGACCGCCCCGAGCTGATCGAGGACTTCACCTCGTCTCCGGCAGACGTGGAGGCGCGCCTGGCCACCGTGCGTGCCGGCCACCGCACCGCGCTGCTCGATGCCATTTACTTCGGGGTCAGCAAGATGAAGCAGGCCCGCTATGAGCGCCGCGCGCTGGTCATCGTCTCGGACGGCGGCGACAACCGCAGCCGCTACACCGAGAGCGAGGTCCGGTCCATCGTGCGCGAATCCGGCCTGCAGATCTACTCCATCGGCATCTTTGACCCGTATGCCGCCACCACCGAAGAGCGGCTTGGCCCTCTGCTGCTGAATGATCTCTGCGAGGAGACCGGGGGCCGGCTCTTCCGTGTCGACGACATCTCCGAGATGGGCGACATCGCCGAGAAAATCAGTGCCGAGCTGCGCAACGAGTACGTTCTGGGCTTCAAGTCCGACGACGTGAAACGGGACGGTAAGTGGCGTAAGCTGAAAGTGAAGCTGGCTCCACCTCCCGGTCTACCGCAGCTTACGGTTCACGCTCGCAACGGATACTATGCGCCTTTGCAGTAACCGCCACGCTCTGGCGGCCCTCCTGTTCACCGCCTTCCTGTTGACGCCCGCTGCCCGGGCACAGCAGCATCCGGCTTCGCCTGCGCCGGCCCCAGTGCCTACGGCTCCTGAGACCCAGCCGCCGCTTGACCGGGATCGTGATCCCGGGCCCGCGCCAGCTGGCGGCCCGGGAGCAGCTCCCAGCCCGGCTCCGCAGGAGATTGAACGCGGCAGCCGCGGCTTTACACTTCACCGCGACGTGGATGAGGTCGTGCTTAACGCCACCGTGCTCGATGATCATCACCATCTCGTCACCACGCTCACGAGGAACGATTTCAAGGTCTTCGAAGATGGCGTTCCGCAGACCATTGCCAGCTTTCAGCATTCTGACCTGCCCGTATCCATGGGCCTGCTGGTGGATAACTCCGGGTCCATGCAAGACAAGCGCGCCGCGGTGAACTCGGCCGCGCTTGACATGGTGAAGGCCTCCAACCCGCAGGACGAAACCTTCGTCGTCAACTTCTCCGACGAAGCCTTTATCGATCAGGATTTCACCACCGACGTGAGCAAGCTGCGCGACGGACTGGCGCACATTGACGCCAAGGGTGGCACAGCGCTCTATGATGCCGTGGTGGCCTCGGCAGACGAACTGGCCAAGGATGCGAAACGGCCCAAGAAGGTCCTGCTTGTCGTAACCGATGGCGAAGACAATGCCTCCACACTCACCCTGGAGCAGACCATTCGGCGCGTGCAGGACCTGCAAGGCCCCACCGTTTACTGCATCGGGCTGCTCTTCGGCGCGGACAGCGCCCGGCAGTCACGCCGCGCCAGGCGCGCGCTGCAGCTTCTCTCCGACGAGACCGGCGGAATCGCTTTCTTTCCCAAGAACCTCAGCGAGGTGGACTCCATCGCGGCCGAGGTCGCGCAGGACATCCGCAACCAGTACACCATCGGCTACCACTCCACCAAGCCTGCCAGCGTTGGCGGCTACCGCGTGGTGCACGTCGAGGCGAAGGCCAAGGGCATGGGAAATCTGATCGTGCGTACCCGCAGCGGATACTTTCCCACGGACCCGGGTGCCAAGCCCAAGCAGGAAAGCGGGCTGGTAAGCGGCCAGCCTTAGCGGTCCAGGCCGGCACCCGCTTCCACAGGCTCGCAGCGTCCCGGGCCGAGACGCCCGCGGCCTCAGCCACCTCTGACCGGGTGCACACCCACCGGCTCAAGACAGCGAATCGACCTGCCGCCCATGCCGTCCGCGCCGGCTGCTACACTATGAAGTTTTTATGGCCATTTCCGCACAGCTCCGCCACACCCTGCGCGTGGCCGATGACGTTAGCCAGCTCATCGGGCAGACTCCGCTCCTTCGCCTCCGCCGCATTCCAGGCCCGGAGACAGCCTCTATCTTCGCCAAACTCGAGTTTCTGAATCCCGGGGGG
>CAYQYM010000427.1:0-2112 GCA_964421715.1 uncultured Acidipila sp. | reverse complement strand
ATGTGGCGCGGCGTGGCAAAGTGCGGCTCGCCCGCGCCGAAGTCCACCAGCGTGGCACCCTGCGCGCGCAGCCTGGCTGCCTCTGCGGTTACGGCCATGGTGGCGGAGATCTCGATGCGTCCGATGCGTTCGGTCAGCAGGCGGGAGGCTGTTTCAGTGGGCATGCCGCATTTTTTCACAGATTTGCTTGAGATAGCGGGAAGTCGCAAGATGGCTTTTGAACAAATATTGAATCTTTGGTAAACGTAAGCCAGATGCATCCCTGGCGCGGCGTTGACGGGTGCTGCCGGAGAGCTGGAGAATCCGTGACCCTGCTGCTAATTCAAATGTCGCTCATTCTCTTTGTGACCGTCTTCTGCGGATGGGCGGCGCGGAAGCTGGGCCAGTCGCGCGTCATCGGCGAAATTATCGGTGGCATCCTCCTGGGCCCTTCGGTGCTGGGGCGCATCTCGCCCCATGCCACGGCCACGCTGTTTCCGGTCAACTCGCTTCGCTCCCTCGAGATGCTCTCGACCGTCGGCCTCATCCTGTTCCTCTTCCTCGTGGGCATGGAACTGGACTACGACCAGCTGCTGCGGCATCGCAAGACGGCCGTGCTGGCCAGCGGCACCAGCATCGCGATTCCGTTCATCGTGGCCGCGGCGCTGGCGCATTCGCTGCGGCTGCGCTTTGCGCCGCATGGAATCGGCAGCGTGCCGTTCGTGCTCTTCCTGGGCATTGCGATGAGCATCACGGCCTTCCCGGTGCTGGCGCGCATTCTTGAAGAACGGCGCCTGCAAACCACTTCTCTGGGCACCACGGCCATCCTCTGCGCGGCGGTCGATGACGTGGTGGCTTGGTCGCTGCTGGCCATAGCGCTTGCGTTGATCGGTGCGGGCGGCGCTTCTGCATCCCTGCCGGTCCGCTTTGCGGGGCTGGCTGTTTACCTCGCGCTGATGATCGGCGCAGTGCGGCCGCTGGCGTCGAAAGCGGTGGCCCGGCGCAGAACGCCTGAGCTTTCCCTGGAGCTGCTGGGTGTGGTTGTGGCGGGCACGCTGCTCTCTGCCGCCGCGACGGAGTGGGTGGGGGTTCATCCTCTCTTCGGGGCGTTCATCGCCGGCGTCTGCTTTCCCCGCGTGCCGGCGTGGCAGGCCGCGCTGCGCAGCCGGCTGGACATGATCACCTCCGTGCTGCTGCTGCCGCTCTTCTTCGCGCTCACCGGCCTGCGCACGCGGCTGGACCTGTTGAACGATCCAGCCATGTGGCTTTGGGCCGGCATCGTGCTGGCCGGCGCGGTTTTCGGCAAGATGGGCGGCGCCGTGCTGGCCGCGCGCAGCACGGGCCAGAGCTGGCGCAATGCGCTGGCGCTGGGGGCGCTGCTCAATACCCGTGGGCTGGTGGAGCTGGTGGTGCTGAACATCGCCTACAATGTGGGCGCGTTCTCACCGGCGCTCTTCACCATGATGGTGGTCATGGCCCTGGTGACGACGATGAGCACGACGCCCATCCTGAACCTGCTGCGAGTGAAGAACGGGAAGCAAGAGACCAAAGAGCTGGAACATCGGGCAGCGGCCTGAGCCCAGGCCCCTTTCACAGCGCGGCCACTCAGCGGTGGCCCAGCTCCTTGGACATCCGTATAAAGTAGCAGGGGATCTTTACCGGCTTCTCCTCGACTGGAAACGGCTCCGAGCCGGTCTCGACGTAGCCCATCCCGGCGTAGATTGCGGGCAGCTCCTCGCGCAGGTTCACCACGGAAATATCGACAAACTCGCATCCAGCTTCGCGGCAGAACTCCTCGGCTGCGCTCATCAGCCGCGTGCCCAGTCCCTGCTTCTGGTGAAAGGGCGCAACGGAGAGCATGCCGATGTACCCGCGTCCCTGTCCAGCTTCGACATACACCGTTCCGTTGATGCCGTTTGCATCTTCGGCCACCAGGAAACGGCCGCGCTTCATGTACTTGAGTACCTCTTCGGCGTGGGTGCGGTCGTCGACCTTGAAGAATTTTTCCACGGCGAAGGCCTCGTTGATGAGCCGGACGAGTGCGGGCACGTCTTCCTTGAGGGCAAAGCGGAAGTCCTGCTTGAGCGAAGCTCCAGAATCCATGAAAAATAGTATTGCAGACCTGGTTCGGGG
>CAYQYM010000426.1:0-2172 GCA_964421715.1 uncultured Acidipila sp. | reverse complement strand
CCTCGCGGGCCGTGGTAAAGCGGAAGGGGGTGGGGAGGTAAAGCGGGACGGCGGCGAGGCTGAGGATGACAATGCAGGCGCCGGTATAGTTCATGAAGCCGACGAGCGCATCCACTAACAGGCGGCCGGGGAGTCCCTTCACCGGGATGCCACCCAGCAGGTGGAGATGGCCGGGCAGCAGCCCGAAGGCCGCAGGCACAAAGAGGATGCAGAGTACTGCGCCCACCAGCTTGGCGCCAGGGGAGCCGGCCGGCCGCGAACGCATCCAGGTGAGCCCGAGCGCGCCCAGCAGCAGGGGAAGAGCGAATGCGCCCGCGCCCTCAAGCTGCAGCAGCACATCGCTCACCATGGCGCCGGCTAAGCCGATCCAGTTATGCGCCGGGCGCGCGCCGGCGTACCCACCGACCGTGTTCAGGGACGGGTCCGTAGACCGGTAGGACACGAGCGAGAGGAGCAGGAGAGAGGCCGCAACCAGGATGAGCAGCCCGATCAGCTCGTTCAGGCGGCGGTTGCGTGTCGGCGAAAAGACCAGCTTCAGTTGCTTCATTCAGGTGCGCACACGGCAGGCGCTGCCGCGCGCTAGCGGCGGCCATGGCCCGGAATCCCAGAGCAGACTGATTATTTCAGACGGCGACGGCGGCGAACCCGGAAAACCGACAAAGGGGAATCGAGCTGGTGAACCGGCGCGACTCCTGCTCTCGTCGCAGATTTGCAGCCGGAGCCCTCAGGAGACGAGCCGCGCGCCGAAGACCAACAACGCTGTGCCCAGCGCGATGCGGTACAGGGCGAAGACGCCGAAGCCGTGGCTGCGCACCCACCGCAGGAACCAGCCGACGACGCCGAGCGCCACCAGGAACGAGACAACCAGGCCGATGAGCAGGATCACCCATCCATGTCCCGTCACGACGAGCGGAGCGAGACTCGCCTGCGTGGCATGATGATGGCCAGGGTGCAGCGTCTTGAGCAGGTCATAGCCGGTGGCCGCGAACATGATGGGGATCGAGAGCAGGAAGCTGAACTCGAGCGCGGCCGGCCGCGTAAGACCCACAATCTGCGCGCCGGTGATCGTCGACATGGACCGCGAGGTGCCGGGGAAGACTGCTGACAGCACCTGGCAGAGGCCGATCCAGATCGCCTGACCAAGGGACATCTGCTCCACGTCGCGCGTCGCCGGTTCGCTGCGCTCGCTCCACGCGTCCACGACCCACATCACCACGCCGCCGATCAGCAGCGAGAGCGCGATGACGCGAAGGCTCTCAAGATGCTTACCGATGACCTTGATGAGCAGCAGCGAGGGAATGGACGTGACCACGAAGGCGACCAGCGTCAGCGTGATGGGGTGGTTCCAGATCGTGCGATCCCCACCCTGCCCCTGCGGGAACGTGCGGAAGAACTCCACGACGCGCCCCGAAAAGAGCAGTGTGAGGGCGAGAATAGCTCCGAGCTGAATCACGATGGTGTACATCTTCCAATAAGGGTCTGCAAGGTTGATGTGCAGCAACGCCTCGGTGATGCGCAGGTGGGCCGTCGAGCTGACGGGCAGAAACTCCGTCAGACCCTCCACGATGCCAAGCAGTACGGAAATCAGGTAGTCGTTCACGAGGCTCCCCCAGCCTGAGTAGATTTGCTTACATCCTGAAAACTGGTTTGGTCTGCACCAGAGTACACGGTGCATGTAGAACTCTCGTGATGCATGTGCGGATGCGCCAACCCGCCGCTAGGAGTCTGCCTCGCCTATTCGCGTTCGGAGCCGTAGATGGGAATCTGCTGATCCACCCGGTAGATTAGGGCCGCCGCCCGGGCGGAGTACTCAGAGTCGCCGTACTTCGTCTCGACGCGCGTGGCCAGGGCACGTGCCTTAGCGCGGTCTTCCCCGGCGCGCTTGTCATTATTGTCCGAGGTCCACATATCGCCGGCTGAGGCCAGCCGCCAGATCGCCTCGTAAAGCGCCTGCGGCGCGCGTGGCGAACCCGGGTACTCGTCGGCGTACTTCACGTAGAGATCCGCCTCTTTCTCTGGGCACCTCTCGCTTCCCTGCCAGTCGCCGCATAGCTTGTTGTCGATCATCGCGTAGACCGCGAAATCCGCCCACCTGGAGCCGGGATAGAGGTGCTCGATCTTGCGCATCTCGCTCTCATCGATCTGCGGGCGAAGGTAGGACTCCTTCTCATG
>CAYQYM010000425.1:0-2196 GCA_964421715.1 uncultured Acidipila sp. | reverse complement strand
GTGTTAACGCAAGCGGGCGGCCAGCGGCGAGCTGCTGGCTGGCGTGTTCCAGCGCCGCGTGCACGGCGGCGCCGGCGAGCCTTGCGGCCCTGCGCGCTTCAGGCCGACGCAGCCGCTCCGGCTCTTCGGAAGCGCCTGCATCCTGGGGCAATTCGGCGACCGGCAGGTGCGCGGGCTGGCGCAGCCGCCGCAGTGGGATATACGCGGCGGGTTCAGCCGAGGCGGCGATGTTGAATGCCACACTTGCGGAGCGCGCTACCGGCTGGAGATTGGCGGTGGCCTCCTCAAAGTACGGGCTGAGCGCGGGCCATGCGCACTCAAGGAGGCTGCCGTGTTCCGGGGCGCAAAGCTTACCCTCATGGTCCAGCTTTGCAACGGCGGAGAGATGCAGCTCGCGGCGCGCGCGCGTGCAGGCGACGTAGAAGATGCGCTTGCGCTCCTCGCTCTCACGCTGCTGCCGCTGCTGCTGCACCCAGGCGTATGTCGGCTGGCTGTCTTCGCCGCGGCTGCCGATGGGGGCGGCGAGCAGCTCTTCCTCGTCGTCGTCGGCGGCAGCGCTGCCGCGTATCCGCCGCTGCATCCAGCTCACGAGGGGCTTGTCCTGACAGCACGGCCTGCGGTCGAGCGCGGGCACAATTACGACGTCAAAGCCAAGCCCCTTGGACTTGTGAATGGTCATCAGCTGTATGCCGCAAGTGGAGGATACGGCGGGGTCGGGCTGTGCAAAGAGCGCGGCGAGTTGCTCGTCGAGGCCGCTGGCGTCGAGACTGGCCGGACCACTGGTTGTGCCGGTGCCCGTGCCATCGATGCTCAGCGTGTCGAGCATTGAGAAGAAAGCCTCGGCGTTGAGCATCTCGGCCTCGGTGAGGATGGAAGGACCGCCCAGAGTGTTCCAGGTGCGCTCAATCCACTCAGAAAACGAGCCTTGCCGTGAACGTGACTCAATGGCGCGAGCGAGGATTGCTGCTGTCGCCTCTGTACGCGCGCGTTCCTCCGGCGGCAGCAATGCAGCATTCCGTTCGATGAGCTGCTGCATGGGGAGCTGTTGCTGGAGCGGGTCATCGCTGCCGCACAGCGTGTGCAGGGCAGAGAGGCCGAGGCCACACCAGGGCGCCCGAAGCATGGCGAGCCATGCGGTGCGGTCCATTGGGTGCATGAGCGCACGCGTGAGCGCAAGGAGATCCTGAATCTCCTGCTTTTTGGCGAGGTGCTCTGTTTCGACGGCGCGGAACGGGATTTGCCGCTCGCGCAGGAGTTGAACGATGGGCGCGAGGTGGGCGCGCACGCGTACCAGCACGGCGACCGTGTAAGGCTGAGAGGCGGCCTGCGCGGCGGCGATGCGCGGCAGGTGATGGCAGACGACGTCACGCACCTGTTCGGCCTCACGCTGCCGCTGCGCGGAGAGCGATTGCGCCGGGTCATTCAACGCGGCGGGGACGAAGAACGGATGCACATGCACGGAACGCGCTGTGGGCGCGGCTTCGACGGCAACGGCTTGCGTGAATCGAATCTGCGTGGCACCGGTGCTCGAAGGCTGGTCGTCGATGGCATGGAAGAGATGGTTTAGCTTGTCTACGAGGCCGGCGTGCGAGCGGAAGTTGCGGCTTAGGGACACAGACGCGAGCGGGAAATTGCGTCCTTCAAGCGCGAATCCGCTGCGGCTGGTGTCGAGGAAGAGTTCGACGTCGGCCTGGCGGAAGAGGTAGATGGACTGCATGGGGTCGCCGACAACGAAGCAGGTGCGCGTGCTGTCCAGGGGCCAGTCGCGCAGAAGCGCGCGGACGAGCTGGTGCTGCAGGCGCGAGGTGTCCTGGAACTCATCGATGAGCAGGTGCCGCACGTCGTCCGTGAAGCGGGTTGCGCGTTCGCTGCCCTCTTCGAGCAGATCGAGCGCGGCGAGTGCGACCTCGACGAAGTCCACCTGGTTGCGTTCGGCAAAGAGCACGCGCAGCTCTGCCAGGGCGTGAAGCAGCACGCTGAAGGTGTGCCGCAGCGTCTGCCACTGTTCTTCCGTGTAGTGCAGCGCGGGCAGTGAGCGCAGGCGGCAGAGCGCGCCGAGCAGCCGCGGATGCGGCTTCAGTTTGGCGACAATGGCGAGCAGTTGCTCCTTCTGCTGCTTACCGCTATCAGGAGGGAAGCCGTCGTTCTTGTTGTACGATTTGCGCCACGTGTTGCCGTTGGTTAGTAGGAGTGAGC
>CAYQYM010000424.1:0-2203 GCA_964421715.1 uncultured Acidipila sp. | reverse complement strand
GCCTCTGCCTTGAAGAAGAGCAGCTGAACATCGTGCAGCAGTGGCAGGCGGGCATGCGGGAACGGATGCGAGGCCGGCCGATGCAGGACGCGGGCCTGGAAGACAGGCTGCAGCAATGGCTGACTGAGCGCGGGGTAAAAGATACCTGGCAGATTACTCCGGAGCTGGCCGAGAGCGGCATTGCGGTGAGCGACCTGGAGCCGCTGGCAGGAAAGCTGGATGCAAGCGCTCTCGGTGTCGTGCTCTCCCAGTTCACCTCGTCCATGCGCGCCGAGCGCATTGTAGAGGCTATGCTCGATTCAACGGCGCGTATCTTCGACCTCATCGCCGCAATCAAGGACTACTCCTACATGGACCAGGCGCCGATTCAGGAGGTCGACGTTCCGCAGGCGCTGGAGACGACACTCGCCATGCTCGGCTCGCGACTGCAGCGGGTCACGGTGGAGCGCCGCTACGCACCGAATCTGCCCTGCATCTCTGCCTATGGCAGCGAACTGAACCAGGTGTGGATGGCGCTGCTTGAGAACGCGCTCGACGCCATTGAGGACAAGGGCAGCATCACGGTTTCTGCGCAGGTCTCAGGCGACCTGATGCTCATCGAAGTGTGGGATGACGGTTCCGGCATTGCGCCTGAGATCAAGGATCGTATCTTCGAGCCATTCTTCACTACCAAGGCGCCGGGGCGCGGCCTCGGTCTGGGACTGGATACGGCGCAACGCATTGTGCGCAAGCATCGCGGCTACATCACGGTAGACCTGGAACCGGGCCGCACCTGCTTCCAGGTGCGGCTGCCACTGCAGCAGATGCAGGCCTACTGAGCCGAACGAACTGCCGTGGAAACAGAGGAGCGGCGCACCAGGTGCGGCGCCAGCTTATCCAGCGCCATGGCCACGCTGATGCCGTAGCGCTCGCGCAGCTCGTCTACCTTACCGTGCTCGATGAAGCGGTCTGGCCAGCCGATGCGCACCACCGGCACAAGGATACCCATCTCATTCAGTGCCTCCATCACCGCGCTGCCAAAGCCGCCCATCAGCACATGGTCCTCAAATGTGACGATCACGCCGGTGCGCCGCGCGTACTCGGCGAGCAGCTCCCGATCCAGGGGCTTCACAAAACGCGGATTGATTACCGCCGCTGAAAAGCCCTGCTCGTTGAGCTGATCTGCAAGTTGCTGCGCCATGGGCAGCAGCGCCCCAAGTCCGAAAATGGCCACGTCGTCACCCTCGCGGACGACCTTGCCCCGCCCCAGCGGTATGGCCGCGGGCCGCTCCTTGAGGGTGACGCCCGGACCGTTGCCGCGCGGGTAGCGGATCGCCGCCGGACCTTCATGCAGCATGGCGGTATACATCATGTCTGCCAGCTCGTCTTCGTCTGCCGGCACCATGTGCACGATGTTGGGAATGCCGCGCAGGTAGCTGATGTCAAACAGCCCATGGTGTGTCGCGCCGTCATCGCCGCTCAGGCCGCCGCGGTCCATGCAGAAGACCACCGGCAGGTTCTGCAGGCAGACGTCATGCACGATGGGGTCGAAGGCACGCTGCAGGAAAGTGGAGTAGATGGCGCAGAATGGCTTATAGCCCTTGGTTGCCATGCCGGCGGCAAAGATGACGGCGTGCTCTTCCGCGATGCCCACGTCGAAGTAGCGCGCAGGGTGGTGCGGCCGGTAGAGATCGAGAGCCGTGCCGTTCGGCATCGCCGCTGTAATTGCGACGACCTTGTGATTGGCGCTGGCAAGCTTTACCAGCGTGTTCGCGAACACTTCAGAATACGTGGGCTGTCCAATGGACTTCGTCTCGCCGGTCTCAGGATCGTAGGGTCCAAGGCCGTGAAATTTCTTCTGCTTGTCGAGCGCTGGCTGGAAGCCGCGTCCCTTCTGCGTGATCGCGTGCAAGATTACGGGACGCTCCTGCGTCTTGAGGAACTGAAACGTCTCAATCAGCAGGCCTATGTTATGTCCATCCAGCGGTCCGTAGTAGGTGAGGCCGAACTCCTCGAAGAAGACAGAGGGCCAGAGCATGCCCTTTGCTGCCTCCTCTGCGCGCCGCACCACGTTGAGAGCGGCCTTGCCTCCAAAGCGCTCCAGCAGGCGCGCAGCGCTGTCATGCAGGTGCGTCACGTGCTGGTTGGTCACGATGCGGTGCAGATAGCGTGCAATCGCACCCACGTTGCGATCAATCGACCACTCGTTATCGTTCAGCACCAC
>CAYQYM010000423.1:0-2241 GCA_964421715.1 uncultured Acidipila sp. | reverse complement strand
CTTGGCATAGCGCAGGCGGGCGATGATCCCGGTGACCTTGTGGCCGGGAAGCTGGCCGCCCTTGCCGGGTTTCGAACCCTGGGCAATCTTGATCTCGATCTCCTCGGCGTTGCGCAGATACTCCGCCGTGACCCCGAATCGACCGGAGGCGACCTGCTTGACCTTGTTGTTGAGCAGACGTGCGGGCACCTGCTGGCCGAGCAGTTCGAGCTGGGCCGTGGGGTGGTATACGGCGGGGTCTTCCCCGCCCTCGCCAGTGTTGGACCTGGCACCCATCGAGTTCATGGCGGCGGTGATGGCCTGATGCGCCTCAGGGCTGAGCGAGCCGAGCGACATGGCGCTGGCGATGTAGCGTCGGTAGATCGATTCGGCCGGTTCTACCAGGCCGAGCGGGACCGGGGCGCCTGCCGCGCGCGGCTCCAGCATGTCACGCAGGTTGGCGGGGCGGTTCTCGACTGCCTGCAGGGAAAAGGCGGCCCAGGCCTGGCCAGGGGCGGCGAAACTGGCCGCAGCGCTCGCAGCGGAGGCGCGTGCCGTCCCTACGACGGTCTGCAGCAGCTTTACGGTAGAGGGCTGCCAGGAGTGCGGCTCCGCGGCGTCGGCCTTGCGGAAGCGGACCCAGCCATAGTCGGGCAAATCTTTGAGGGCGGCGACGGCAGGGCTACGGCTGCCGCCGTTGCCCTCGTCCTCGGCTTCTGGATGGGCTGCGATGGCGGCATCCGAGGCAAAGGCTGCAAGCCAGCCACGGCGCAGGCCGGCCTCAATCTCGGCGCAGCCGATGCCGCCCAACGGCGCGGGAATGCCGGTGAAGCAGCGTGCGACCAGCGCCCGGTCAAGCCCGATCGAGTCAAACAGGTGCGCGCTGCGGTAGCTGTCCACAACAGAGATGCCCATCTTCGACATGATCTTCGCCAGGCCGGCATCGAAGGCATGCAGCAGGTTGGTCTCGCCGGTCTCCGGCTGCAGGGCGCGGGCAGTCGCAAGCGCGAGCCAGGGGCAGACCGCCCCGGCACCGAGACCGAGCAGCACGGCGGCATGATGGACGTCGCGGCAGTCGCCGGCCTCGACGGCGAGACCGACGCGCGTGCGCTCCCGGGCGCGGATGAGCGCATTGTGAACAGCACCGGTGGCGAGTGCCATGGGAATAGGCAGCAGATGCGGGCCGCAGGCGCGGTCGGAGAGGAGCAGGATGGCGGCGCCGCCGCGCACCAGTTCGATAGCCTTGGCGCAGAGATCGTCGAGGGCCGTATCAAGGTTGCAGGCAGGCGCGAAGACGGCGTCCAGCACGGCCAGCGGCAGTTCGGCGGCCAGTCCGTGGCTGCGCGTGCGCAGCGCCTCGGCCTGGCCCAGCGAAAGGTAGGGCGAAGAGAGCGAGAGGCCGGGCAGCGGCGCATGCTTGTCAAGCGCGTGTGGCCAGGGGCCGAGCCGGGTGTGGAGCTTGAGGACGATGGACTCGCGCAGCGAGTCGATCGGCGGATTGGTGACCTGGGCGAAGCGCTGCCGGAAGTAGGCGTAGAGCGGCCGCGGCGTGCGCGCCAGCGGTGCCAGCGGCGTGTCGTCGCCCATGGACCAGATGGCGTCCTTGCCGTCAGCGGCCATGGGCTGCAGCACCATCCGCACATCCTCGCGTGTGTAACTGAAGCCGAGCTGCAGACGGTTAAGCTCGGCCGGATTTATGGCGGGCACCGGTGTGGCCGGGTCCAGCGTCGTGTCTTCCAGCAGGTCTTCATACTGCGGGGCGGCGTTGTCAAAGATTTGCAGCAGCTCGTCGTTCTCATACAGCTTGTGCTTTTCAAGATCGGCGACCAGCATCTGGCCCGGGCCCAGGCGGCCGCTGTGTATCACCTTCTCCGGATCGAGATCGACCAGGCCAGCCTCGGAGCCGACGACGATCAGGCCATCTTCCGTCTGGAAGTAACGGCAAGGCCGAAGCCCGTTGCGGTCCAGGGCCGCGCCCACGAAACGTCCATCGGCAAAGGCCAGCGCCGCAGGGCCGTCCCACGGTTCGACGCAGTCTCCGTTATAGGTGAAAAAGGCGGACTGCACCTTGCCCTGCGCGGGCGGCAGCAGCATCCGTATGGCCTCGGGCAGCGTGCGGCCATTCTGAGACAGCAGCTCGACGACTTCGTCAAGGCTGGTGGAATCTGAGCCAGACTCGGTGAAGATGGGCTGCAGCTCCGGCGGCATGGTGGCTGCGCGGGCCTTCATCCGCGCGCGGTTGCCCCATACCGTGTTGATCTC
>CAYQYM010000422.1:0-2242 GCA_964421715.1 uncultured Acidipila sp. | reverse complement strand
CAGAGGAAGGTTTCCGGCTAGTGTCTGGTCGGGTGGGACTTCAGCCGCTACGCTCGCGAGCACAGTATCCCGGTAGGACCAGGGGGCGGCTCGGCGGCGGGTTCGCTGGTGGGCTACGTGATGGAAATCACGAACATCGACCCGCTGCAGAACGTGTTGCTGTTTGAGCGCTTTCTCAACCCCGAGCGCGTGTCGATGCCGGACTTCGACATCGACTTCTGCATGAACCGGCGCGGCGAGGTGATCGACTACGTGACGCGGAAGTACGGGCGGGAGCAGGTGGCGCAGATCATCACCTTCAACACGATGGCCGCCAAGGCCGCGGTGAAGGATGTGGGGCGCGCGCTCGATATGCCCTACGGGGACGTGGACCGCATTGCAAAGATGATTCCGGCGACCATCGGCATGACGCTCGAGGATGCGCTGCGCGATTCTCCGCCGCTGCAGGAGGCCTACGAAAGCAACCCGCAGACGCGGGAGCTGATCGACACGGCTCGCAAGCTGGAGGGCCTGGTGCGCGGCGCGGGCGTGCATGCGGCGGGCGTGGTGATTGCGCCGCGACCGCTGACGGACCTGGTGCCGGTGAGCCGCAGCAAGAACGAAGAAATCGTGACCGCCTATGACATGAAGGCGGTGGAGAAGATGGGCCTGCTCAAGATGGACTTTCTTGGGCTGACGACGCTGACGGTGATTGATGATTGCCTGAAGCTGATCGAGCGGAACCGGCAGGAGAGGCTGGACCTGGAGACCATACCGCTGGACGACCAGACGACCTATGAGCAGGTGTTTCACCGGGCGCTCACCTCCGGGGTCTTCCAGTTTGAATCGGGCGGCATGCGGGACGTGCTGCGCCGCTACAAGCCGACCAGCGTGGAGGATTTGACAGCGCTGAACGCACTTTACAGGCCGGAGCCAATCCAGGGCGGCATGATTGACGACTTCATCGAGCGCAAGTGGGGCCGCCGCAAGGTGGAGTACGAATTGCCTCCGCTTGAGCAGATTCTGAAAGAAACTCTCGGGGTCATCGTCTACCAGGAGCAGGTGATGCAGATTGCAAACGTGCTGGCCGGCTACTCACTGGGCGAGGCCGACCTGCTGCGGCGCGCGATGGGCAAGAAGAATCCGGAGGAGATGGCCAAGCAGCGGGACCGCTTTGTCTCGGGCGCGATCGAGAAGGGGTTTCCGAAGGAGAAGGTCACGAAGATCTTCGACCTGATGGAGCAGTTTGCCGGCTATGGCTTCAACAAGTCGCACTCCGCCGCCTACGCGCTGCTGGCCTACCAGACGGCTTACCTGAAGACTCATTTTCCGGTGGAGTTCATGGCGGCGCTGCTTACGTCCGAGATCTCCAAGCCGGAGAACGTGGTGAAGTACATCAAGGAGTGCCGCGAGATGGAGATCGCGGTCGAGGCTCCGGATGTGCTGTTGAGCGATGCGGACTTCACGCCGCACGGCAACGCGATCCGCTTCGGGCTGACGGCGATCAAGAACGTGGGCCGGAATGCGATCGATTCGATCCTCGAGGTGCGGCGGCAGCTTGCCGAGGAGGGCAAGCTGTTCAGCTCCTACTGGGACTTCTGCGAGCGGATTGACCTGCGGCTGATGAACAAGCGCGTGCTGGAGTCGCTGATCAAGGCGGGGGCTCTGGACTCGCTGGGGCGGCGCTCGCAACTGATGGCGGCGACGGACAAGGCGATGGAGCGCGCGCAGAAGGCGCAGCGCGACCAGGCCGCCGGGCAGCACGGGCTGTTCGGCATCTTCGACGATCCTCCGGCCGCGGCCAGGAGCGCGGACGCGCTGCCGAACGTGCCCGACTGGGACGAGAACCAGCGGCTGCAGGGCGAGAAGGAGGTGCTGGGCTTCTTCGTCTCCGGCCATCCGCTGGACAAGTACGCAGAGAAGCTGCGCAACCTGCCGGGCGTGGTGGACACGGCAACAGCGCTCGAGATGAAGCCGGCGGCCAGCACGGGCCGCCGCGGACAACCGCCGGAGAACGAGGTTGCCATTGCGGGGGTGATTACGGCGCTCAAGGTGGCGAAGTCGAAGCGGTCAGGGGAGATGTATGCGCAGGGCATGCTCGAGGATACTGTAGGCAAAATTGACCTGATCTGCTTTCCGAAGGACTACGAGCGGCTGGCGGAGAGCCTGAAAATCGAGGTGCCGGTGCTGGTGCGGGGGCAGTTGCGCGCGGAGGAAGACGCTGCGCCGAAGCTCGCGGTTTCAAGCATCCAGGCGCTTGAGG
>CAYQYM010000421.1:0-2258 GCA_964421715.1 uncultured Acidipila sp. | reverse complement strand
CCCCACGACGGAAATGTCCCCTGGCACACTCACCCCAGCATGATGGAAGGTGCGCAGCGCGCCGATGGCGGTCATGTCGTTCGAGCAGAGGATTGCTGTAGGCGCGTCATCCGCATGCACGGCGGCACGTGCGAGCCATTGCTCCGCCGCCTTCATTCCGCCCTCAAGGGTGTGGTCTCCCTCAAACAACCAGGATGACCGCACCGTAAGCCCAGCCTCATTCACTGCGCGCTGAAAGGCAGTGCGCCGCAGTGCGGCGGAGCGCTGATGCAACGGGCCGTTCACGAAGCCGATCCGACGATGGCCCAGGCCGGCCAGGTGGTTCACTGCTTGCAGGATGCCCGATTTGTAGTCGACCACCAGCGCGCTGATCATCTCGCCCGGCGGCCCTGCGTCCACAAAGACCATGGGTATGCCGCGTGATGCCAATTCCTCGAGCAGCGGCTCTTCCATGCCGAAGGTCATCACCGCGACGCCTTCCACGTTGCGCTCCATCATGCGGCGCACGCAGCCGGCCATGCGCTCCGGGTCATAGTTCGTGGAGCCGATCAGAATCTCGTAGCCGTTCTCGACCGCGACCTCCTCGAAGCCCTGGATGAGTTCGGGAAAGAACGGGTTTGTGATCTCAGAGATGAGCAGGCCAAAAAGACGGCTATGGCCTGAGACCAGCGCCCGCGCCTGCGTGTTGGGAAAATAGTTGAGCTCGGCGATAGACTTCCAGACCCGCTCGGCAAGCGTTTTGTCGACGGTAGGGAGGCGGTTGATAGTGCGAGAGACAGTTGCGATGGACACCCTGGCGTGGCGTGCCACATCGCGGATATCCAGGCGGCGTTTTCCGGTTTTTGGCTGCCGTGAACGTTTGGGCATAGAGCAGTTGCGGGTGTATGTAAGTGAATGCTTGACTGGGCAAGTGTAAATTGCATACTGTCGTGTGGGCTGGAAAATGTTTTCTGAGATGGATCGCATCCCGGCTGGTGCCTGCTCCCCTCCGCAAGTAGCATGGCCCTTTCCATCTCTCTCATAGTGAGGACGCATGCTGGAATCTCTCAAAGAACAGGTGCTCGAGGCCAACCTGGAGCTGGTGCGACGGGGCCTCGTCCTCTACACCTGCGGCAATGCCAGCGGGATTGATCGCGCCGCCGGCGTGGTCGCCATCAAACCCAGCGGCGTGCCCTATGAACAGATGCGCCCCGAGCACATCGTGCTCACCCGCCTGGACGGTACGGTCGTCGAGGGCACGTTGCGGCCCTCTTCAGACCTCGCGACGCACCTGCTGCTCTACCGCGAGTTCCCCGCGATAGGCGGAGTGGTGCATACTCACTCCGAGTATGCAACGGCCTGGGCACAGGCAGGCCGCGCCATTCCTGCCTACGGCACCACGCACGCGGACTATTTTTACGGCCCGGTGCCAGTAACCGAAGATCTGACCGAGGAGGAGATTCAAGGCGACTACGTGCTGAACACCGGCCATGCAATCCTGCGCCGCTTTGCGGGGCTGGACCCGGCGGCGGTGCCCGGCGTGCTCGTCGCCGGCCACGCTCCCTTCTGCTGGGGACGCGATGCAGCCGAGGCCGCTTATCACGCGGTGGTGCTTGAGGCGATTGCGAAGATCGCCTATCTTACCGCCACGCTCAACGCGAGCTGCAGCGGAGTTTCGCAGCCGCTGCTTGACCGGCACTACCGGCGCAAGCACGGCACTAATGCCACCTACGGACAGAAATAGACCATGGGCATGATTTCAACGGCAACCACACTGCTGGCCTTTGCACCGGAGAAGGAGCAACTGGCGCGCCTGAACGCGGTGGACATTCTCGTCATCGCGATCTACTTCGGCATCGTGATCTTTATCGGCTTCTATCTGAAGGGCTCGGCCAACACCAGCGAAGAGTTCTTTATGGCTGGCCGCGAGATGACGGCGTGGATAGCAGGCCTGAGCTTTGTCTCCGCTAATCTCGGGTCGCTTGAACTGATGGGATGGGCCGGCTCCGCATATCAATATGGCCTTCTTGCGACGCACTGGTACTGGATCGGCGCCATTCCTGCGATGCTCTTCCTCGGCATCGTGATGATGCCCTTCTACTACATCTCGAAGACGCATTCGGTTCCTGGCTATCTTCACCTGCGTTATGGCGATGGCGCGCGAGCGCTCTCCGCCATCAGTTTCGGCTTTATGACCGTGCTGATGAGCGGCATCAACATGTACTCAATGGCGCTGGTGATGAAGGTGGTGCTGGGATGGAACCTGAACTTCTCTATCT
>CAYQYM010000420.1:0-2277 GCA_964421715.1 uncultured Acidipila sp. | reverse complement strand
AGCTGCGCACCGAAGGCCCCTTTGGCGACCACACCGGCTTTTACACCATGCAGGATGAATACCCGGTGTTTCACCTTACCTGCATCACGCACCGGCGCAATCCCTTCTACGCGGCTACGATCGTGGGCAAGCCTCCCATGGAGGATGCCTGGATGGGCAAGGCCGTCGAGCGCATCTTTCTGCCGTTGATGCGCCTCACCCTGCCTGAAATTGTGGACATCCACCTGCCGGTGGAAGGCGTGTTTCACAACCTGATGATTGTCTCCATCCGTAAGAGCTACGCCGGCCAGGCGCGCAAGGTGATGAACGGCATCTGGTCCACGGGCCAGGCCATGTTCACGAAATGCGTGGTGGTGGTGGACGAAGACTGCGACGTGCAGGATCTCGGAGAAGTGACGCTGCGTGTGGCCAATAACATCGATCCGGAGCGGGATATTCAGTTCACGCTCGGTCCGGTGGACTCGCTCGATCACGCCTCCCGGCTGCCAAACTTCGGCAGCAAGATGGGCATAGACGCCACGCGCAAGTGGAGCGCGGAAGGATTCCAGCGATCCTGGCCGCCGATAATTGAGATGGACGCGGCCACCCGGGCGCGCGTGGATGCAATCTGGAAGAAGCTGGGCATCTGACCTTGAACCGTTCGGCCTGCTGCAAGTTGCTAAAAAGATTTTTGGCCCATTGCAGAAACTTGCCCCAGGTGCCTGTGTTTGCTCCACTGCCAGCAGCTTTACACCGCTGTAGCCTTGAAGGACAAAGGAGCAGGAGATAGAACCCATGAACCGCATAGTCTTCGCAGTGACCGCGGCTCTACTGACCGCCGGCGCAGCTTACGCGCAGAGTACGCCCGCGAATCCGAATACGGTGAATAGCCGCCGCGATAACCAGCAGGACCGCATTGCCAACGGCGTGCAGTCCGGCCAGTTGACTGCCGCTGAGACGAAGAACCTTGAATCTCGCGAGGCAAATCTGAATCGCGAGATTCGTGCCGACCGGAGCGCCGATGGCGGCAAGCTGACCCCGGCCGAGCGCGCGCAGGTCAACCGGCAGCAGAACAGGCTCAGCCAGTCCATCTACAACGAAAAGCACAATGCAGCGCAGCAGCACGATCGTGGCGAGGTGGGGGCGCGGCAGGAGAATCAGCAGGACCGCATTGCGCAGGGCATCCGCAGCGGCCAGATGACGGCGGGCGAAGCGGCGCGTGCGGAGAATCGCCAGCAGGGGATCCAGCAGCAGATCCACGCTGACCGCCAGGCCAACGGAGGAACGCTGACCTCCGCCGAACGGGCGCAGATCAATCGCCGGCAGAACGGAGCCAGCCGGCAAATCTACCGCGAGAAGCACAACGCACGCCGCCAGCGCGGTTAAGTCGGCATCGGCCGCACGGCCTGGAACTTCCGTTCCAGGCCGTGTTGTCTGAGCCCGCGGCCGGTGTGCGCAATGTGTCTTCGAGCGGCAGGTACTGCTGCCGATTAAAGCCCGCGGTAGGATCCGCCGTCCACCAATATGGTTTGTCCGGTGATGCTTGCAGCCTGCTCGCTCGCCAGCCATACGATAGTCGCAGCCACCTCTTCCGGCGCAGCCATGCGGCCAATCGGGATCTCCCCGCTGAGCCGCGCTGTAGCCTCTTCCACGGTAACGCCTGCGTTGGCTGCACGCCGCTCAAGCAGGCTTCTTGCACGGGCAGTATCAGTAAAGCCAGGTCCCACATTGTTGACGGTGATGCCGTCGCAGCCGAACTGGCCGGCAAGTGAGCGCACCAGTCCCATCACCCCGGCGCGCACTGCATTTGAAAGCACCAGTTCAGGAACCGGCTGCTTCACGGTGTAGGACGTGAGCGTGATGATCCTGCCCCAGCGCTGACGCTGCATGTGCGGCAGCACCGCCTGGGCAAAGCTGACCACGCTGCGCAGGTTCAGTTGCCACGCGCTCTCCCAATCCGCCATGGTCGTATCCAAAAAGGCCTTGGCAGGCGGCCCGCCTGCATTGGGCATGCAGATGTCTACGCGGCCAAACTGTGCATGCGCCTGCTGAACGAACGCGCGAACGGCGTCGTCGTCGCTCACGTCGGCGGCAACTGCAAGGGCAGAGACGCCATGCCGGCGCGCCGCTTCAGCTACCGTCTCCAGTGCTTCACGGTTGCGCGCGCAGAGCGCCACGTGCGCGCCCTCGGCGGCAAAGGCAAGCGCGGTGGCGCAGCCGATCCCCTGGCTTGCGCCGGCGATGAGGGCAACGCGGCCCCTGAGACCCATTTCCATAATCGCCAGACTACATCAGGAC
>CAYQYM010000419.1:0-2291 GCA_964421715.1 uncultured Acidipila sp. | reverse complement strand
GTAGTAGGCCTGCTGCGCGGGTGCGGGCGGTTGCGGCATGGTGTACTGCGCCGGCTGGTACGCCGGCGGCTCGACCGTGGTCTGCGCGGCAGCAGCCAGCGCGCGCTGCGCGCGATCCAGCCGAGCATGCGCGTTGGCCAGCTCAGCGATCGCCGGTCCCGCATCCAGCGTTATCTGCGTAGCAGGCAACACTACAAGGTCAGATATCGCCGCCTCGGCTTGCTGTGTCTCCGTACGGAGAACAGGAGGCCGGGGAGCGGAGGCAGACAGACTGAGGTGCAGATCGGCGGGCGCGGCGTAGCCCTCGCCTGCTCCGGGGGCAAACCCCGCGACGCCGGTTGTAGCGGATGCGGCAGCCTGCTGACCGGAGGGCAGCGCCGGCGCATAGAGTTCAGACTGAGAGAACGCCCCCACCGGTGCGGCGGCAGCGGCCAGTGCTGCCCGCTCCTCCTGGGCACCTGCCTGCGGCAGCGCGTCTGGTGAGGTGAGCGAAGCTTGCGGGCGATAATCGCCCAGCCGTTTGGATGCGGCAGGCGCAGTTTCAACATGGCGCGTCTTCTGCGCTGCCGCTGCGGTGGACGGCCGTGCAGCAGCACTGCCCGAGGAGGGTGCCGCCGTAACCGGCGCTGCCGAGACCGTGTAGGAACCCGTATACGGATCCGGGCCGTAAACCGCGGGCACTGGCGCGGCGTACGCAGGCGCGTTGTACGAGGGCAGCGGCGGCGGCGTGGACTGCCGCGCCTGCTCTGCACCGTCTGCATCAGGGTTCAACAGGCCGGCCAGGTCGGTCGCCTGTGCGCTCGTCATCCTGGTCTGCGTCACGGGCTCGGGCGTGTCCAGTGTGTGCGCCAGCCGATTCTCCGGCGTCACCTTGGGCATCGCGTTCAGGCTCGCCCGCCAGTAGGCCGCCGCGCACGCGTTGTCTCCACGGGCCTGTTCGAATTTAGCGGCGAGGGAGAGTATCTGTGGGTCATTGGGATACTGCGCGAGCGCCTGCCGTAACCAGGTCTCGGCCTGTGTCTTGTTCTGCGCCGCGAGCGCCGCGCCCACCATGCCCTGGTAGTCGCCAGAGCCTGCATTGCTAATCGCAAGCGACTGGTAAATTGTGAGCGCCTGCTTTGCCTCGCCAGCCTTGAGATAACTGCTGGCGAGCGCCTTGGCCACCTGCGGGTTGCCCGGGAACGCGCGGGAAGCTGCGTTCAGTATTTCGAGGGATCGGCGGCTGTTCCCCGCGTCCGCCGCCTGGCCGGCGCGTCGCACGCTCCATGACGCCCAGATCGTCTGCACGGTGCGGCGCTGCGCGTCCGTCATGTCGGTTCTGCCGCCCAGCCGCATCAGCGCGTTGTAAAGATCGCGGTCCGCGCCGGCATTGTAGAGCAGCCACGCATTCTGTATATCCACATCCACCGGAGGCGCGGTGTGTTCCCTGGCGTAGTGCGCTTGGATTGCAGAGAGGATGCGCAGCGCAGCGTCCGAGCTGCCAGTCGCAGCGTAAACCCCCGCAATCGTCTGCTGGTACTCCACATCCTGCTCCAGCTCGTGCCGGATGGCGGCAGGAATCTGCTGCACCTGCGCCAGGGCCTCCTCGTCATGGCCTGTGCTGTGCAGGGCAGCCAGCAGCCCCTTCCAGCCATCCACGTGGTCGGGATGCGAGGTAAGCACGCTGCGGTAGATGGCATACGCTTGCTGTGGATTGTTGCGCGCGAGGTAAATGGAGGCAAGCTGAAGCTGGAGCTGCGGCGATGGCTGCTGGTTGTTGTCCGCGGCCAGCTTCGCCGCGCGCTCGAGAAAACTCTGCGCCACGTCCAGGTGATTTCCGGACTGATAGATAGACGCAACCATGGCCAGGAAGCCCGGGTCGCGCAGCGCTGCGTCGTAGGTGGCCGGCGGCATCTGCTCCACGATGGAGATTGCGTTCGCGTCCTCGCCCGCCTGATGCTCCACGGAGACCAGGCCCTGCCACGCGCCCACATTGGCCGGGTTATCGTTGACGATTTCGCGGTAGAGTCCCGCAGCCTGCGCGTAGTGTTTGCTCTGCTGCAGCAGGCCCGCGTACTGCATACGCGTGTCGGCCTTCATCGCGCGTCCATTCTCGGGGAACGGCAGCTTCAGTGCCTGCGCGAGTACCTGCTGAGCCTCCGCATCCTGTCCGGCCGCGGAGTAAACTGCCGCAAGCGCGCGCAGATACTCCGGATACTGTAAAAGACCGGCGCGGACCGCGGCCGGACTGCGGCGCGTTACCGCGCGCGCCGCCTGCGTGCAGCTCCGTAGGCTGGACTTCAGCGGGCCCG
>CAYQYM010000418.1:0-2291 GCA_964421715.1 uncultured Acidipila sp. | reverse complement strand
CGGCAGCCAGGACCTCTTGGCGGTTGTGTTTGGGGTCTCACCCGGTCCACACCTTGGCGATTCTGCCCCTGGGATCGATGAGGAAGGTGTTGCGCCTGGCGATTTTCATGCCCATGTAGTTCGCAAGCGAGCCATACTCCTTAACGACTTTCTTATCCTGGTCGCTCAGCAGCGTGAAGTTGAGGCTGTCCTTCGCGCAGAACTTCTTGTGGCTCTCCACGGAATCGACGCTGACCCCAACGATCTCGGCATTCATCTTGCGGTATTTGTCCAGGTCGCGTTGAAAGTTATGCGCCTCGATGGTGCAACCCGAGGTCATGTCTTTGGGGTAAAAGTAGAGCACGACCCACTTGCCGCGCATGCTGTCGAGACTTACCGGCTTGCCTTCCTGCGAGTCGAGTGTGAAGTTGGGGGCCATCTGGCCGACGGTAGGGGTCGTCTGGTCCGCAGCAGAGCCGCGGCTGATGAAGAATACGGCTCCTGCCAGGACGACCACAACGGCGAGAACGAAAGTGGTGAGTTTGGACACGGGTAATTCTCCTTTCGCCCAGAGCGGTTGCGGGCGCGGAATTGATTATCCTCGTTCGCGGGCAACTATCGCAATGCCGGCTTCATTGGCGAGAGCCACGACTGTATCCCTGTCAAAGATGAGCGTGCGGCCCGCCTCGAGCGCAAGGCAGAGGGCGCCGGCCGCAGCCATTGTATCGATGGTCCTTGTGCCGATGACCGGGACGTCGAAGCGCATGTCCTGCTTCGGCTTCGCGGTCTTGACCACGGTAAGGTTGCGGCCGAGTGTCGAGCCGTGCTCCTCAAGGGTGCGCATCAGGCTGCCGGCCCGCTCGATTGTGGCATCGGTGCCTTCCATGGCCTCGACGGCCACACAGGCTCCTGCGGCGATAACCACCGTCTGCCCAATGTCGTAAGTGCCAAGAGCCTGCGCCACCTGGCGGCCATAGGCGATGTCTTCAGACTCGGCCTGCGTGGGCGGCCGCGCCGTAAGCACGCCGGGCTGCGCCAGCAGCGGCTCGAGGTAGCCGGTGGAGGAGATGAGCTCGATGCCTTCGTCGCTCAGCACCCTGGCGACGGCGCCCAGCAGCATGTCCGTGCTGCGCGTTCGCAGCGAGAGCAGCAGCTTGGCCAGCCGCCAGTCCGGACGGATGCTGGAGTAGATCTGCTTGTGCTTCACCTGGCCTGCCATTACGGCGCGCGATACGCCTTCAGCATGAAAGACCTCGATGAGCCTGGAGAGCTCGCCGAGCGAGAGCCAGTGGACGCGCACGCCGGGGTCAGTCGCCGCCCGCTCGTCCATCTCCGGTTCGGCTTCTTCCCTGATGGCCGCAACGACGACGGGGACGCCTTCCGCGCGTGCAGCATCGAGCAGCAGAAAGGGAAAGCGTCCGTTACCGGCGATGAGGCCCAGCTTGCCGGCAGACGGCGTCACTTGATGATCCCGCGCGCCGCAGCCTCGATAAATTCGACGAGGTAGGCGACATCTTCCGTCATCTCGCCCTCCTGCCTGAGCTTTTCGACCGCCTGCGAGGTGTTCATCTTTGCTGCGAGCAGAAGGCGATAGGCGTGCTGAATCCGCCGCAGACGTTCGCGGTCAAATCCGCGCCGCTCGAGGCCCACCTTGTTCAGCCCATAGGCATGCGTCTCGCGCTTTGCTGAGGTCAGCGAGTACGGCAGCACGTCCTGTGTGATGGTGGTGCCGCCACCGACGTAAGCATACCTGCCTATGCGGCAGAACTGGTGCACAGGGCAGAGCGCGCCCACCGTTGCGTAGTCCTCCACGATGACGTGGCCGGCCAGCGTAGCCGCATTCGCCAGGATGCAGTGATCGCCGATAACCGAGTCGTGGCCGATATGCGTGTAGGCCATGATGAGACAGCCCGAGCCGAGGCGCGTAGTGCCACCTCCCCCCGCCGTGCCGCGAGAGATGGTCACATACTCGCGGAGCGTGTTGTCGTCACCCATCGAGACGCCGGTGGGCTCGCCCTGGTATTTGAGATCCTGCGGGGCGATGCCGATACAGGCGAAGGAGAAGAAGCGGTTGCGCGCACCCGCTGTTAGGTGGCCTTCCAGCACTACGTGGGAGACCAGCTCACATCTCTCCCCCAGCACGACGTGCGGACCTATGGTGCAGTAAGGGCCGACGCTGCAGGATGCCGGGATGACGGCACCCGGGGCGACGATGGCCGTCGGGTGAATGCTCACTCGATCGTGACCCCGGCAGGCTCGGGCTGCGCCTTTTCTGCGGCAGCGGGTGCTGGCTCGGAGCGGCGGCGCGGCAC
>CAYQYM010000417.1:0-2311 GCA_964421715.1 uncultured Acidipila sp. | reverse complement strand
GCGGGCAGTGTGCTGCTGCACAACCTCGCCGCTAGCCCAAGCGGGAAGTATGCGAAGGCCTGGGAGGCTTGCAGGTTAAGGGACCGTAGCATCCAGGCGTAAGAGACGAGCAACGTAAATAGCCGCGTCTGAAGTCCTGACGAACAGCTGTGGTCTGCGCGGCACCGGCTCCGCTCATCCCGCAGCCTTAGGGGGAATGCGCAAAGCAGCAGCCTCGGCTGATGCGGCGAGGAGGATATTCAGGGTGCAGCAGCTTGCGTTAGGATTGAGCCGATGAACCGCAGTCTCGCACGCATACTGCTCGCAGGCTCCGCCTTCGCGCAGCTTCCGCTAGCCTTCGCGCAGCTACCCCTGGACCCGCTGGCTCATCCAGCTGCTGCATCCGCCAGCGCCCTCGTTGACCCCACCCTCGCCCCCGGCGCCGCCTTCCTGTTTGAACTCGAGGCGAAGTTTGCGCGGGATGTGGCCCAGGGCGGCGGCAAGGCATTCGCCTCCTGGTTCGCCCCGGACGCCGTCACGCTGGGCGATGCGCGCCCCACGGTCACAGGGAGCACGGCGATTGCGGCCTCTGCCGACTGGAAGCCGGAGGACTATCACCTGGCGTGGACTCCCGAGGGTGGAAGGATGTCGCCCGGGGGCGATATGGGCTTTACCTGGGGCCACTATACCGGCACCTCCAGGGATGTGCAGGGCAATCCCGTGGCGAAGGAGGGCCGCTACATGACTATCTGGAAGCGCATGCCCGAAGGAAGCTGGAAGGTGATTCTGGACGCCAGCAACAACGAGCCAACCGGAGCTGGCGAGTGCTGCAAGGTGCAGTAGCCCGCCCGCTAAGCCTGCGTCTCCAGCGCTTCGACCTTCTGCCGCAGCTCGCGGATTTCCCTCAGCAATTCGGTGTGCCGTGCCTCCTCTTCAGACGGCTTGCGGCCTTCGACGTAAAACGTACCGTTCGGCCCAAGCACGCACCGCATCACCTGCCGGAAGTGATCAAAACCCTGCCGGTGGACAACCGCCAGCAGCTCCTGCTCGGTCAGCAGTTCGCGGCGCAGGCTTCCGTGGTCCACCCGGCCATTTTGAATCAGCACCCGCTCTCTGCCTGCAAGCAGTCGCCCCAGCCAGGGCGTGCCGAAGATGAGCCGGACGATGAGCCAGTTGATGGACAGCAGCATGATCGCCCCTACCGCGCCGCCAGTGACCGAGCTGTCCTCGCCGATAAGCGCATTCTGCACCGTGTTGGACAGCGATAGCAGCACTACCAGGTCGAAAGGATTCAGCTGCGCCAGCTCTCGTTTTCCGAAGATGCGCAGCAGCACCACCAGCGTGAGATAGACGAGGATGGGCCGCAGAATCTTCTCAAGCAGCGGAACCGGCAGGTGAAACATGGCGTGCAGCATCACTGTCCCTTGTGCGCTCCAGGCTCCATGTCTGCTACCTTGTAGCGCACCTGGTGCCACTTCCATGCGCTGGAGATGATGTCATCCAGCCTGGCATGCTGCGGCTTCCAGCCCAGTTCGCTCATGATCTTCTCCGAGCTGGCGATCAGGACGGCCGGGTCGCCAGCTCGGCGCCGCTCAAGCTCCACAGGAATCGGATGGCCCGTGACGCGGCGCACGGATTCGATCACCTCCCGCACGGTAAACCCGCTGCCGTTCCCGATGTTATAGACCAGCCGGTCTTGCGAGCCGAGCGCGTCCAGGGCAAGCAGGTGTGCCTCTGCCAGATCGCCCACGTGGATATAGTCGCGCACGCAGGTTCCGTCCTTCGTCGGGTAGTCTTCGCCGAAGATCTTGATGCTTTTACGGCGGCCCAGCGCCACATCCAGGATAAGCGGGATGAGGTGGGACTCGGGCTCGTGCGCCTCACCCCGGCCCTCGGCCGCTCCGGCCACGTTGAAGTAGCGCAGGCTTGCGTAGCGGAAACCATGGACCCGATGGATCCAGGTGAGCATCTGCTCCACCAGCAACTTTGACTCGCCATAGGCATTGGTGGGCCGCAGGGGCGCGGTCTCAAGAATCGGAGTGGACTCGGGTTCCCCATAAACGGCGGCGGTCGAGGAGAAGACCAGCCGGTTGACCCCGGTGGCCAGCATCGCCTCGATCAGCGACAGGGTGGCGGCGCTGTTACTCCGGAAATAAACCTCCGGCTTCTCCATGCTCTCCCCGGCCTCGATCAGCGCGGCAAAGTGCATCACGCCGTCAAAACCCTGACCCCGCAGAACATGTTCCACCGCGGCTCGGTTCGCAATGTCCGCCTGAACGAATTCCATCCCGGCCGGGACCCTTCTCAGCTGCGCGCGTCAGAGGCTAACGAA